>JBFHGY010000287.1:0-4955 GCA_041582905.1 Crocinitomicaceae bacterium
TGCGATGAGAATCAAAAGTGAACTGCTAGAAACTATTTTCACGAAAACTTGTATCTTCCATTCTGAAATCAACCGAAAATAATACCACATGAGAAGTAGATCGCTTACCTATATTGCATTTGGCGCATTCAGTCTTTTTTTAATCGGATGTAATCGAGGATGTACGACTTCCAAGACGATTGCATCGGAATCACGGGCTGTTCAGACTAGTGGAGGCAACGCGGAAGTAGTTGGGCGCGTGGTTGATTATCGTCACAGCAGACGCGTTGGACAAGATATTTTTGATCGAGAAGTCTCGCATACCTACGGCTTATGTTTTGATCTAAAGTTTGGAACCTTTCACTTGAGCGAGTTTTTTCATGAAGGAGTCGCAAATCCAGATAACGTGAATCTCTCGAAAGAGCTGGACCGTGTGCAGGTGAAAATCTCCAAGGATCAAAATCATATCGGCCTGGGAGTTGATGGAAGAGTGGTAAAATTGGTGCATTTATACAAGAATCATGGCATCGGAACAGACCAGCCGAATTTGGTCGCGGATGGAACAATGGATTGGGCGAATTTGGACATCGAATCCTTTCCTTCACCTTCGGATATCCTAGCGGAAAGTTTGAAGAAATCGTGTGACTTGATGCCATACGGAACCTCTGCCATGAAGGAGTTCTGCGATGATAGCAAACCGTCATCCAAAGTGCACAAAGTATTATTGGACAAATGGCCTTCCTGTAGATTTGCAGAAGACTATTACACAGAACAAAAATTGCGTGAGCTGTCCAAGGACAAGAAGTGGAGAAAGCGTGCGGTGAAGCGCGGTAAGAAAGTCCTTAAAGACATCGAGCATCATAATTTTCGATTTGATAAAGTGGTGGCGTTCATTGACTTTTTAGATGAGGATGAATTGAACGAGGAATTGGACAATATTCTTTTGACGAATTGGGGTAAAAAAGGAATGATCGATTATACCGATAGATTAATCGAACGATTGAATCAACCCAACAGTTCGATAGACCGAAGCGAGCGCGAAGCATTATACGAACTGGCGAAATCAGAATTTACGGAGTTTGAACGAACAGGTGAATCAAACTATAAGTTAGAGGCATCGGAGTGTTTGGTCGTTTTAAACGCATTGGGAGATACATCAACTGCCTACAACTTTGTCCAAAATTCGTTCGGGGCGAATGCGAAGCGCTACGATTCAAGCGATTTACTAGAAGTTGCATTCGATAATTACAACTCGTACACCGATTACCAGCAACAGAAAATTTTGAGTGAAACAGAACCGACCTTCAGTCAGGTGAAGGATTACTCGCGATCGATTTATTTTGATCACATTGAAGAATTGGCAGATTGCTCGTTGCTTAAGCGTCTAATGAAGAAATATCCGGAAGATCTGAAATATCAGCGCTTGCCAAATCGTTGCCCATGATGAATGCTTCGGAAATCAATCTTTCCGAGTAAAACTGCAGAAAGTAAAATTCTGAGTTGTTTCAAAAGGTGTGGTATGATCAAAATTCTTGCATTCTATTGAATCAAAACGACGGCTGAAACGTTGCGCTAATTCACTCTGACTGTATTGAGTGATCTCAAGTCCACTGCATTTCAGCGGGCCATTCTCTGAGAAGGTACCAATGACCATATTGTGCATCACGTGTTCTTCGACTATCCTGACGTAGCGTTCAATTTCCGTGGATGCTGTGAGGAAATGAAAAACAGCACGATCGTGCCAAATGTCGTAAGATGCTGACGGTTCAAAATTGACAATATCACTAACAATCCATGTGACCTGTTGAGCGCGATCTCCCAGACGTTCCTTTGCTCGGTCGAGAGCTTTGGAAGAAATATCGAGAACAGTAATGTTTGTATATCCTTCGTCTAGTAAGAAGTCGACGAGGAGACTATCTCCTCCGCCAATGTCGATAATGGATGCGGACATGTCTAATCCGAAGGAGTGAATGAAATCAAGACTTGCCTGTGGAATGGCTTGCGTCCAACTTACTTCTTGGGGAGTTTTTGTCGTGTAAATTTTCTCCCAGTGTTCTTTTCTCTCTTCCATTATTTCGACTTTATCTTTTCCCAAGTAGCGTACATCGCTTCCTGTTTCGGGCGATTCGCTTCAATTTCTCTCAAGGGCTCAACAGGTTTCAAAGTGGCGTAACATTCTCCAGGAAGCGCTTGATACAAGGCTGTTCCTTTCGTTTTCCAGTCGATCATCTGATCAGACACTTGCTTGACAACCTTCGCAGGATTACCAACAGCCAAGCTGCGTTTCGGTAAATGCATTTTTGCTGGAACGAAGCTTAGAGCACCGACGATACATTCATCTTCAATCACTACATCGTCCATAATAACGGCGTTCATTCCAATCAGACAATTCTCACCAATCGTTCCACCGTGAACAATCGCGCCATGACCAATGTGTGCACCTTTCTTCAAAGTAACCGTTGTTCCCGGAAACATGTGGATGGTGCAATTCTCTTGTACGTTACATCCATCTTCAATGATGATTTGTCCCCAATCACCACGAATCGCGGCTCCAGGTCCGATGTACACATTTTCACCGATAATTACATTTCCTGTCACGGCAGCTTGCGGGTGTACAAAACTGCTCTCTTTGATAACTGGCACAAAGCCATTGAATGAATAAATTGCCATGTAACGAAGGTAACCATTATTCGCTCTACTACTGTTTACGGAAGCGAAAAATGCCCCGATCGAAAACTCAAAGCAAGCAAACAACGATAAAAACAGAACGAACGAAATGAACGGTGACTGAGCGGAGTCGAAGTCAAGTTCATTTTTCTCCCCAATTCGTAATATTTCTCCTCAATCTCCGTCTAACAATCAATGGAACAAACCTTGATTTTTGTGTACAACGCCCAAAACGATGCATTTAACGCAATGGTCGATTACGCGCACAAGTTATTCAAGCCTTCCACCTATCAATGTGATTTATGTTCCTTTACGCATCACAATTTTGGTGAGCGAAAAGCTTGGAAGGCGTTCAAAGAACAATCGCCAATAGAAATGGAATTCCGTTATATTCGACAATTTGAAAATGAATTCAACCATCCGCTCACTTATCCCGTTATAGTAATGAAGCAGGGAGATCAATTGGAAGTGTTCATGACGAAGTCGGAAATAGGCCAGTTGAAATCAGTGGAGGAGTTAACGAGGGAATTGGAAAAACGCTTGATCAATAAAATATGAGTTACTGCGATTATTGCTTGTCACCAGACGCAAAGGAAGTACATGTTGAATACCACGATAAAGCGTATGGCTTTCCGATTCATTCCGATAATGAATTGTTTGGAAGATTGATTTTAGAGATCAATCAAGCAGGACTTTCCTGGGAAATCATTCTGAATAAACAGAAGTATTTTGAACTCGCCTTTGATGGATTCAATATTGAAAAAGTGGCGAATTACGGTGAAGCTGATTTCAATCGTTTGGTGAATGATGAACGCATCATTCGGAACAAGTTAAAGATTAACGCGGCAATACATAATGCGCAGGCGATATTGCAGATTCAACGGGAATTTGGTAGCTTTAAGAATTGGCTCGATTTAGAGCATCCCAAAACAAAAGATCAATGGGTGAAATTGTTCAAAACTCGTTTTAAATTTGTGGGGGGAGAAATAGTAAATGAGTTTCTCATGAGTACAGGATATCTGAAAGGTGCGCACGATGAAAGTTGCCCGATTTTTGATAAGGTGAAGAAGGAGAAACCTAAATGGATGGAAGTATGAAAAATAGTTTAGTAATAGTAGTATTGATGTTGGTGGGAAGCGTTTCTGCTCAGGTGAGTTTTAATGCTGGATCGAGTACCTTGAAGGGATTTGGGACACCAAAGTGGTTCACCGGTTTTCATGTTGGAGCTGAGGTGCCAAGAGATGACGCTATGTCTTTCTTTGGTAGATATACCCACCATTTTTCACGTTTCGGAGACACAACACTTATCGGTGCCGTAGCCAATGACCCAGCAACAACAACACCATATATTCAACAAGTTGCGGCTTCTCATGGGATGAACTACAATATTTTCGAAGGCGGTTCTCGCTATTACATCGGAGATGGATTTGATTTCGGTTTCGCTGGATACGGTGGAACAACGTTCATGATCGTGTACAGTAAAGTTAAATCACGTTACTCGGATTACGATCAGTCTTTGTACACGATCGATGAGTCTACCTCGCGTGATGGAGCCATCTTTGCGCTTGGTGCTGGATTGATGGGGGGAGCAAAATACACCGTTCCGCGAATTGGGACTTTTTATTCAGATTTCAGCGTAAATTACTTATTCCTCGGTCAGGCAAGTACGGAAAATATCTACGCAGATATGTACAGCAACTTGTTCTTTTCGATTAGTGTAGGATACCGTCGAGATCTTTTCTGGTAGAATAGAATTACCAAAAGCCTTTTTTTAGTGGTGCAAAAGCCGCGATAACTTCTTCAAGGGAGGCATATCGTTCCTGCATGGCTTGTTGCAACAAAGGATGAACTTCATTCTCATCCATTCGATTGGGAGGCATTCGGAAGCTATGTTTGTATGACATTTTCGTAAGTACCGCGTGCATCTTTTTGGAAATTGCAGAATGTTCAGGAAGTGGATGAGTTAACTGTAAGTTGGTGAAAATACTCGGGTTTGGATGGGTGAGTGGCAATTTATCCGCCAATAAGCGCCAAAAGACAACTCCTAATGCAAAGATATCTGTGCGCTGATCAACTAGGTTCAAGTAGTTCAAAAGTAATTCAGGAGCCGCATATCCTAGCGGAAAAAGTAGTTTTCGTTCCCGATTGATGCTCGTTTCTGACAAACGAAGAGCAAGACCAAAATCCAAGAGGTGTACTCGAAAAGATGTGCCGACTTCTTCAATCAAAAAATTACTGGGTTTGATATCACAATGGACAATTCCTTGTTCATTTAGATGATCAAAAATTGGGCGTAGCTTTTCAAGGAA
>JBFHGY010000288.1:0-4954 GCA_041582905.1 Crocinitomicaceae bacterium
AGACAGCACAGGAGCCGAACAAATCATTCGCCCAGGAGATGTTGGGTTTATGACTTCTGGAAAGGGAGTTACCCACACGGAAAGAACGCCTGCATCCCTCAGAAATCAACAATATACCATGCATGGCTACCAAATTTGGGTGGCACTCCCCGTTGATCTGGAAGAAATGGAACCTCGCTTCGATTTTTATGCAAGCTCAGCGGTTCCGCATTGGGAAGAAAATGACGTCCACTTTAAACTGGTTGCTGGTGAAGGTTTTGGACGGAAATCTCCGCTTGTTGGTTATTCTCCCATGTTTATGGTGGATATTACCTCCACTGAAGAAACAACGATTGATTTAAGAGGGGAAATCGAAGGTGAAGTCGCTTTTGTGATTGTAAAAGGTTCAATCAACAGTGATGGTCAGAAAGTGGAAGCTGGACAGATGCTCATCAGTAAGACCGATCATGAATGCGAAATTTGTCTCGACAAGGAAACTCAGATTCTTTTATTCGGAGGGAAACCTTTTGATCAAGAACGTTTTTTATCGTGGAATTTTGTTTCGCACAGTAAAGAACGATTGAAACAGGCAAAAGAAGATTGGGACAACAAACGCTTTCCGAAAGTTCAGGGAGATGAAACGTATATCCCCTTCCCTTCTGCAATCAAATAGAGGACACAAATGCGATGGATGCACTCATGATGAAAATGGCCATCCAGTAGGTTGATAAGATCCAAAATTCGGCGAATTTGAAATCTTTGATGAACTTTTTGTAAGCAATCACTCCATCTGAAAAGGAAAACAAGAGTGAACTCAGACCCAAAAAGTAAAAGACTCCTTCATGTTGCGAAAACGAAAGTCCGATGGCTTGCCAATCCATTACGATGATTGCCACGAAATAGACCAATACAGGGATGGTAAACGATTTCAAATGAGGTAAAAGAAGTCGAAAATAGGTGAAGCCTATAAGCAACAGCACTGCCAAAACAATGAAGTTCATTTCAAACCCAAACAGTGATGAAAACGCATAGGTAAACAGGATATGAGCAAGTAAAAAGGAAAACAGACCGTACGTGAACAGTTTATCCTTCAACAGAAATACATCACCAATTAAGGAAAACACCAACCCTATAATTATGGCTGTACTGAATGGTGAGTTGTTACCTTCAGCAAGAATAATCGCCTGTGCAATGATCAAAATGGTCGTCAGAGGTTTAAAAAAAGCGTAAGCGCGTTCGTTCTTCTTTTGACGAAAACCAATCGCCAACCCAGCCGAAATACTGACGAGACATCCAAAAATGATCACCCACATGCCGCAAAACTAACTTTTTCAGCTTTAATGAACGACTGCAGGAAGCATATTACCACGAATTGACTGCACGCATCACATTTCTTCATCTTTCAGACTAAATAATTTGTTATTTTGCCTCATATAAACGCGTGAACTCGATGAATAAATCAGCAGATAATTTCTTTCTCAATGGTTGTGGTCGTTGCTCATTAGGAGGAACTCCTGAATGCAAGGTACATACCTGGAATCAAGAATTGGATCTACTGCGACAGTTCATTGTAGATTCTGGATTAACCGAGGAATGTAAATGGGGATTTCCCTGCTACACCCACAAGTCAAAGAACGTAGTTATGCTCACTGCATTCAAAGCATATTGCGGCATCAGTTTCTTTAAAGGAAGTTTGATGAAGGATGATGCGAACCTATTATCGAAACCTGGACCGAATGCTCATGTAGCGCGACTACTCAAGTTTACGAGTGTGGATGAGATTGTTCAAGTTGAAGAGCATATCCGAGCTTATCTTCAAGAAGCCATTCGGATTGAAGAATCTGGGCAAAAAGTACCTGAGAGAAAAGCAACTGAAACTATTCCTGAGGAGTTGGAGCAACAATTTGAAGACGATCCCATTTTCCGGGAAGCATTTGAGTCACTGACACCAGGAAAGCAACGTGGATATCTCATTCATTTCTCTCAGCCTAAACAATCAAAAACACGATCTTCTCGAATCGAAAAATCCATCCCTTTCATTCTCAAAGGAATTGGATTTCATGACCAATACAAATTCAAATAAAACAACTTACCTAACATAGAACATACAACATAATGAGAATACCTTTTGCATTCCTTCTTTTTTTATCCCTCTCCTCCTTCACTCATGCTCAAAACTCTCAACTTGGAAACTGGTTGATTTATTTTGGAAACAAGGAAATCAACTCAAAATTGAATTGGCACCACGAAGTGCAATACAGAAATTACAACGCTATTAGCGATCTTGAGCAATTGCTTTTGAGAACAGGAATTGGCTATAATCTGACCGAAGGCAATAATAACCTTTTGCTCGGCTATGGCTTTATTCGAAGTGAAAACTACATCAGTGATGATAAAATCGATTTTAATGAACATCGCATTTACCAACAGTTCATCACCAAACAAGAAATTGGGCGTGTAAAGGTTCAGCATCGCTACCGTTTGGAACAACGATGGGTTGATGATCAGGATTTCAAAATGCGTTTCCGTTATTTTCTCGCATTAAATGTCCCCCTCAATAAAAAAGAAATGGCTGCAAAAACCATTTACCTTTCAGCATACAACGAACTTTTCATCAACAATAAGAGCAACTTTTTTGATCGAAATCGTTTATACGGTGGACTCGGATATAAAATGAATTCAAACGTTCGATTTGAACTGGGGTACATGAATCAATTTTTTGGAGCCGCAAATCGTGATCAGTTGAACCTTATTGCCTTTGTTAATTTTTAGCATGAATGAACTACTCAAACATTTAGTTTCGATCGCATTCTTCGGGAGCATACTTTTATCCTGTTCCACTCGTGTTAATGAAAGAACGATTGCGCTTCAACCCTACTCATCTTTCGATACTGCTTTAGTAGATTCGGTGCAGGCGTCCATCGAACGAACTTTTGGTTGTGCAGTTGTTGTTTTACCCAAAAAGGCGATTCCACAGAGGGCATTCGTAAATGTAAAATCTCCTCGTTATCGCGCCGATTCGATCATTCAGATTTTGCGTCGTGAAATGGATACAAACTACGACCACATCGTAGGACTCACGAATAAAGATATTTCCACCACGAAACGGGATGCTTTTGGAAACATTTTGGAGCCTACATCACGCTATGAAGACTGGGGCGTATTCGGTTTAGGATTTCGTCCGGGTGAAAGCTGTGTAGTATCCACTTTTCGCTTGAATACTTCTGATCCTAAATTGTTGATAGAACGCTTGAAAAAAGTGTGTAATCATGAACTTGGACATAATCTAGGTCTTGCGCATTGCACAAGTGGTGACAAGTGCGTCATGAAAGATGCCGCCGAATCTATCAAAACGGTTGATCATGTCGATTTAATTCTTTGCGGTGATTGTCAATCCAAAATTGAGTGATGGTAGAGGCGTTTCACTTCACTTCGACAAAGAGAGTCGTTCGTTTCGACTCCGCTCAACGATCGACTGGGGCTCAACGATCGATTTGGATCAACCATCGATTTGGATCAATACGTAGAAAGAACATTAACCCACAACCGTGTTAATTCGCTTCTTAACCTCATATTCAATTGTTGCTTCGTACCTTTACCAAAAAAATAAGCGCTTTGGGAAACTTTAAAGAATTAGGAATTAGTCAAGGATTGGTGAAAAGTCTGAATGAAATGGGGATTATTGATCCAACCGATATTCAGAAAAAGGTGATCCCAATTCTTCTTTCGGAGCCAACGGATATCGTTGCACAAGCCCAAACAGGTACAGGAAAAACCGCTGCCTACGGACTTCCATTACTCGAAAGAATGGACGCACAGAATAAAGCTGTTCAAGGCTTGATCCTCTGTCCTACCCGAGAATTGGCTCAACAAGTTGCCAAACAACTATTCAAGTTCACGAAGTATTCAGATAAAATCTTCACTGAAGCGGTATACGGAGGAGAAAAAATTGATCGTCAGTTAACAGCCCTTCAACGTCCAACTCAAATAATTGTTGCCACTCCAGGTCGACTCATCGACTTACTCGAACGCAAAGCCGTTAATCTTGACACCGTTCATACGGTGATTTTGGATGAAGCCGATGAAATGCTGAGTATGGGATTCAAAACACAGTTGGACGAAATATTGAGCTCACTTAAAAACGTTGAGAATAAATGGCTGTTCTCCGCTACAATCCCAAACGGAATTCAGGATATTATTTCCAATCATCTTTCTGAAGATGCTGAGCGAATTACTGTGAGTCGAGGAAATATCGTCAATACAAAAATTACGCACGAATACGTCGTTTGCAACGATTCCGATAAGATGCATGCTTTGCTTCAATTTCTGAAATCGCAACATAAAAATCGAGGGGTCATTTTCTGTCGAACAAAAGCAGCAACGCAAAAACTAGCGAAGCAACTAATTGCCAGAAATATTGCTACCGATGCGATTCATGGCGATTTACTTCAAAAAGAACGTGATAAAGTCATGCGTGCCTTCAAAAATAAAACACTACGTGTTTTGGTAGCGACAGATGTTGCCGCTCGTGGAATTGACATTTCTGGTTTATCCTTCGTGGCGCATTATCAACTTCCTGAAAGTGATGAATATTATACGCATCGAAGTGGACGAACAGCAAGAGCGGGAAAAGAAGGAGTTTCCATGTGTTTTGTGAGTACCTCCGAAATTAAGACACTCCGCAATTACGAACGAACCTTGGGATTGAAGTTTCGACAAGTGAAGTAATATTCCATTCATGAATTTGATCAACCGCTTTTTACCACTGTCATTTTTGATGATTGTAGCCTTCTTCGGTATTCGAGCGAGTCAAAATGATTCGGCCTCAATTGATGCGCTTCCATCTTCGAGAACTCCTCTGGTAGTATACGGTGAACAAATCTTTATTAGAGAGAATTGTTTGGATTGTCATACACTACGCGATGAAAATGAAACTACGGAAAGAAATAGCCTAGACGGGTACGGAGGAAGAAGG
>JBFHGY010000289.1:0-4945 GCA_041582905.1 Crocinitomicaceae bacterium
AATACATTATGAATAAAGGAACAGTTAAATTTTTCAATGACACAAAAGGATTTGGTTTTATCATTGAAGAAGGTTCAAACAAAGAGCATTTCGTACACGTTTCAGGATGCATCAACGAAATTCGTGAAGGTGATCACGTAGAATTTGAACTAGAAGACGGACGCAAAGGTCTAAACGCGGTTAACGTGAAGACAGTTTAATATATAAGTATATCGAATTGTAAAGACCCCGATACTCGATTGAGTGTCGGGGTTTTTTCTTGGACTTTTGTTTCTACTCCATTTCGACAAGTTCAATGCGTCGCGCTTAGCTACTGAGATCCGAAATATGTAAGGTGACTTCGGCTCCGCTCAGTCACCGCGTACTTTTATTGAATGTAGTTGTCAAATGGGATTTCGGCTCCATTTCGACAAGCTCAATGCGTCGCGCTTAGTTACCGCGTTTCAGGATGTAGTCATTGTCAAATAATGCGTGGTGGCTGAGCGGAGCCGAAGCCAACACTGTCATTTTGACTGTCATATCGGCATAGGTTGACAGAAAAAACGCATCACAATGACAAAAATGTCAGGAAAATGCAGTCAAATGTCGATGGCACAAAGATTGACTAAAGGAAATCGGTTACAAACTGAAAATAAAAGTAAAACAAATAAGAAATGGGAAAAATAATTGGAATAGATCTTGGAACTACCAATTCATGTGTTTCCGTAATGGAAGGAAGTGAGCCGGTAGTGATCGCGAACTCGGAGGGAAAGAGAACAACTCCTTCTATTGTGGCGTTTATTGATGGTGGAGAGCGTAAAGTAGGAGATCCTGCGAAACGTCAAGCTATCACAAACCCAACAAAAACAATTTCATCGATCAAACGTTTCATGGGGTCAACTTTTGACGACGTGAAAGATGAAGGTGCTCGCGTGCCATACGAAGTAGTAAAAGGAGATAACAATACTCCACGTGTGAAAATTGACGACCGTCTTTACACACCACAGGAAATATCTGCAATGGTTCTTCAAAAAATGAAGAAAACAGCAGAAGATTATTTGGGTCAAGAAGTGTCTGAAGCTGTAGTAACAGTTCCTGCGTACTTCAACGATTCTCAACGTCAAGCAACAAAAGAAGCAGGTGAAATCGCTGGTTTAACAATCAAGCGTATCATCAACGAGCCAACGGCAGCAGCTTTGGCTTACGGATTGGATAAAAAAGGAGTTGACCAAAAAATCGTAGTATTCGATTTCGGTGGAGGAACACATGACGTTTCGATCTTGGAATTGGGTGACGGTGTATTTGAAGTATTGTCAACAGACGGAGATACTCACCTTGGTGGGGACGACGTGGATGAGGCAATCATTTCATGGTTGGCTGAAGAGTTCCAAAAGGACGAAGGAATGGATTTGAGAAAAGATCCTATGGCCCTTCAACGTTTGAAAGAAGCAGCTGAGAAAGCAAAAATCGAATTGTCTTCTACAACATCAACAGAAATCAACTTGCCATACATCATGCCAGTTGATGGTGTACCAAAACACTTGGTACGTACATTACAACGTGCGAAATTCGAACAGTTGATCTCATCAATCGTTGAGCGTACAATTGCTCCATGTCGTACAGCATTGAAAAACGCTGGATTGTCAACTTCAGACATCGACGAGATTATCTTGGTAGGAGGTTCTACACGTATCCCTGTAATTCAGGATGCAGTGAAAAACTTCTTCGGAAAAGAAGCTTCAAAAGGAGTGAACCCAGATGAGGTAGTAGCGGTAGGAGCTGCGATCCAAGGTGGAGTTTTGACAGGAGAAGTGAAAGATGTACTTCTTTTGGACGTAATTCCATTGTCATTGGGTATTGAAACAATGGGAGGTGTATTCACGAAATTGATCGACGCAAACACAACGATTCCAACGAAGAAATCAGAAGTGTTCTCGACAGCATCGGATAACCAACCTTCAGTTGACATTCACGTGTTGCAAGGAGAGCGTTCAATGGCGTCTGACAACAAAACACTCGGACGTTTCCAATTGACGGATATTCCACCAGCACAACGTGGAGTTCCACAAATTGAAGTAACATTCGATATTGATGCAAACGGAATCATGAACATTTCCGCGAAAGACAAAGGAACAGGAAAAGAGCAGTCGATCAAGATTGAATCTTCTTCAGGATTGTCAGATGAGGAAATCGAAAAAATGAAGGCAGAAGCAGAAGCAAATGCGGAAGCGGATCAAAAAGCACGTGAAAACGCGGATACGATCAACAAAGCTGATTCATTGATTTTCCAAACAGAGCGTCAAATGAGTGAGTACGGTGACAAGTTGCCAGCTGACAAAAAACAACCAATCGAGGATGCATTAGCAGAATTGAAGAAGGAGTTTGAAGCAAAGAACATCGAAAACTTGACTCCAGCAATGGACAAGTTGAACGAAGTGTTCCAGGCAGCATCTCAGGATATGTACAATGCAGCAAACGCTGATGGTGGAGCACAAGGTGCTGCTGCTGACGCAGGAGCAGCAGGAGGAAACCCTGAAGATGAGGTAACTGACGTTGACTTCGAAGAAGTTGATGAGAAGTAGACTTTCAACCGGACACTGAGCGGAGTCGAAGTGTAAGGTTGAATTGCCCAAAAATAAGATAGAAGCGCTGCTCGTCCCTATAACTATCGGGAGAGTGGCGCTTTTTTGTTGTACTCATTTATTGTTTTCATATCCAAACCTGATTCCATCAGGCAACTGATAAAATTCCCCATCCTTGTTCATTGAAAGAAAGAACGGGATTCCGCTTTCTTCGGGAATCCAGCCCTTATCTAGTGCAAATTTTATGGCTTTTTCAATGGTTTGTGGACGCACTTCGAAATGCCAGTTGTAAGGATCAAGGTAAAGGATACTCTTCGTTGCTCGCGTTGAATGAACTTTAATGTGTTGAGGTTTGAATCCGTCAATAGTATTTCCATCGAGAACCCAAAGGTATTCTTGGTTGAGAACGGTTATTTTCCTTTTCGCTTTTTTACTCATGTTGAAACTCGACTATCTTACAAAAGAAATCAAAATTCTTTTTTGTTAAAGAACCTATAAGGAGGGAGAGATTTAACTTCGAGTCCTCAGCGTTAAAATCTCCACCTAGCTTTGTGTCTTGATGAAATCAAGTTGTGCCTTCGTGGTGTAAAAACAAACCACAAAGTTCACAAAGTCGCAAAGCTTGTCTCTCACAATTTCGTACCTTGTTCTCTCGAAGCAAACAACATGAAAGCCTACATCCAAACTGATACAAACGGAGATTATTACAACGTAAATGCGTTTGTTGCAGCAGTTGGTTTTCACTCATTAGGGTTTGAAGTGATCAAATACAAGAATTCTGATGAAATCAATGATCAAGATGCCTCAGCAATTGTTGTCGGTGGAGTAGGAATGGTTCGAAAACGACTGACGAATTTAGGAATTGAACGGGCAGATGAAATCGAATATCCCGAAAGTTTGCGTTCGTATCTGAATCGGAAGGTCTGGAAGTCGACACTAAACGAAATTATCCGAAAAGAGCAGACGAATCTGTTCATTAAACCGGTCGAGACAAAATTATTTCAAGGGAAAGTCATTTCAGAATTCAAAGACTTCATTGGCTTGCATTTCGATCAAGAAGTGGAAGTTTGGTGCTCAGATGTTGTGAATGTTGTAACCGAATGGCGATGTTTCGTTCGATATGGTGAGCTCTTCGATGTACGTTATTACAAAGGAGCTTGGAACAGTCAACTAAATACAGAACTTGTGAAACAAGCCATTTCTGAATACATCGATCAACCTGCAGCATTTTGCCTCGATTTCGGTGTCGATGAAGCGGGGAAACATTATTTGATAGAAGTAAATGACGGTCACAGCCTAGGAAGCTATGGCATGGGAGCTATTTCTTACGCGAAACTTTTGTCTGCTCGTTGGAGCGAATTAACAGGGACAGAAGATGCATTGCATTTTTAACAACTCATCACATGAAAAACATCACTATTCTCATTCTCGGATTCATCACTGTTTTGACCATTACATCAGCGAGTCCCAACAAGCAGGAAGCCAAAAAAGCGTTCGAAAAAATCGTTTTCCTTGAGCTCACCGTTGATCAAGATTCCATGTTATTCAAACCGTATTCGAAAGCGTGGAAAGAACTGTGGCAATTTGATTCAGATGTATTTGTCTCGGGAAGTCATGCAATGAATTACGAGAAATACAAATCCTCATTTAAGGATCGAAAAGACAACTTGTGGACGATCTTACACCCTCTTGTAATTGATGGGGATGTTCAGCTATATTATCCGTATGATCCTCGGTCCTACGGAATGGGAGCTTGGGATGATGGAGAATTGCACTATCCTGTGATGGACAAAGAGCGAACAGAGACCTTTCTAACATCAGAGGAGGTGAGGTCAGAACTGTCGTATGCACTGGGAGTTTATGGTCCCTTGCCTGACGTTCCGTTAGTGGATGAGTATGGTGAAAATGTAGTTGTCACATTTCCTGATGGGACTCAATCATATAAATACGCAGATCCTGACTACATCTGGTACAAGGACAAAGACATTGTCAAATATAAACTTCGCGTACGAATCGAAGTCAACAAGAAAGGGAAAGAGAAGAAACGGGTAATTGAAGCGTTTTGTCCCATGGTGAATCAAACGAACGAAGTGGGGGAAGTTGTCGGTGATCGCGACCTCTTGTGGTTCGACGCCAAAGAACTGAAACCAATTTTGAAGGAAGCCTATTATCTCGACAAAGACTGGAAACCCGTCTCGTACTGGGATTATTTTCAACAAAAAGTAGAGAATGCCGATTTTCGAACTAAGAACTAAATACGATTAAACAACTCCTTTGCGCCTTTGAGTCTTTGTGGTGAAAAGAAGCAAACTAAATCCGCCAATTATGAAACACATCTCCACGCTAACACTTCTCATCGCTCTTCTGTTCTCTTCTCATTCATG
>JBFHGY010000290.1:0-4939 GCA_041582905.1 Crocinitomicaceae bacterium
AGCTTCGAACAGTTCATCTTTTACGAGGATTTATCGTTTACCTATCAAGAAGAAAGTTGCGGAATGAAGTTCATTGGTGAAGGGAATTATGTATTGACAAGAGACTCACTTTTTCTTCTTTTTGATTCTCCTTTGAAAAAGGCAATTGCTTATACGTCTGAAGCGCTAGAAGACACGAGTCAACTCTCAACTGTTGGTGTCTTTAGAGGTCACACCCACCGAAATGACATCCAATTCGACTATACCATTTTGTACAACGATTCGACACGCAAGCAAGGAACTGGAAATTGTTATCATCCATTAACGTTTGATCCAGACAGTGTTTCATCCATTGTTGTCACCACATTTCTTCAGACAAGCGACACGCTTATTTCGCACGACACAAATCAGATCAACATTACTTCTGAAATTCCTCATCGCTATACACTGCTGGAAAGGTCTGACCCTAGCGCTATGTATCTTGGCCCCATGTACAACAAGCGATACAAGATAAAACTGAACAGGGAAAGAACACGGTTTAGACTTCGACGCCGAGGTCATGAATCGGAGTATCAATTAATCTCTCATTAACTATGAACTATCTGCTGACTCTTCTATTTCTTACCTTTCTTTCATTCCATGGAACATCCGAAGTGCTTCCTCAAAAAATGCATGAATTATTCTTTCAGAGCGATTTGATTGTTGAAGTAAAGATTACACATCATACGGAACATGACTACACACTGAAAGTATTGGACGTCTTGAACAAAAATACCTTCGGTATACAGGCAGGTGATTTTATTAAAATCAAAAAGGAGATGAATGTTGTTTCTTCAAGTGAAGCTGTGCGTGTTCAAAACATTATCGATCGTCAGTCTGGAATCGCATTTCTTCATAAACTCGAGCATGCTTGGAGCGTTCATTCCATCGCATTCTTTCACGATGAAACAGCCTCCATTCGACTGTACACAGAAGGGTGTGAAGTTCGTGGAACATCGGAAGAACTAAAATCGCAAATTGCAGAATACTTCGAAGAATTCTCTTTGAGAGAAAATGGTTCTGTACACGGGAAAAGATCAAGTGAAGCTATTGAGTCGGCCGGTTTAGGGCAATTGTCACTCATTCAATATGCCAGCATCTATCGGTCTGAATTCGACCTTCAAACCTACAGTCGCATCAGGTGTGGTAAGCGACAGGAAAGTAACGAAGACTAATCACCTACCTCCTCCTATTCGCCAACAAGGGAGGCGGCTCTCCATTAAACGGGTTCCAACGACTGATACTTTTTGCATCCATGCCTGAAGCTTTCATTATGGCGCGATCTCCAAACTGTTTGCGAATATTGTCCATTGCTTGGTACAAGTTTAAAATCTGCGGATCTTCGAATAAGGTAATCTGATGTGCTCCTTCTACAATATGACTATATCGCACACCGATTAATCGAACCAATACACGCCGATTGTAGAGTCGTTCGTATAACTCCAGCACAATTGGGATGATCACATGATCGGCTGCGCTATACGGAATCTTCTTCTGAAGCGTATAGGTTTGAAAATCAGAATAGCGAATCTTTACCGTGATACACGCCGTCAATTTGTTCGCCCTACGCAATTGAAACACCAGATTTTCTGCCATTGCGATTAAAATTCCCCTCAACTTATGTACATCAATGGTATCACGATCGAACGTCCGCTCGGTAGAAATCGATTTCCGTTCGCTGTATTGGATAACAGGTGTATTGTCAATTCCATTTGCTTTCTTCCAGATCACCGTTCCATTTTTCCCAAACACGCGCTCCATTACCTCGATCGGCATTTCTTGCACCGATTGAATTCGCTTTACTCCTAAATCACACAGCATTCGATAGGTTCGATCTCCTACCATCGGAATTTTCTTCACTGACAAGGGAGCCAAAAATGGCTTTTCCGTTCCATTTTCAATCATCATCTGATTATTGGGTTTTGCTTCCCCTGTCGCGATTTTTGAAACTGTTTTATTGATGGATAATCCAAAAGAGATGGGCAAACCACTTTCTTTGATGATCCGTTGGCGCAGTTCTCCAGCAAACTTATGACAACCGTAAAAGCGATCCATTCCCGTAAGATCGATGTAAAACTCATCCACCGATGTTTTTTCATAAAGCGGAACCGATTCTTTGATGATCTCTGTTACCACATTCGAAAATTTGGAGTAAATCCCTGAATTGCCGCGTAAAATGACAGCTTCGGGACATAATTGCTTGGCCATACGCATGGGCATTGCCGAGTGAACCCCAAATTTTCGTGCTTCGTAGCTGCACGATGCCACTACACCTCGGTCGGACGTCCCTCCAATCAACACAGGGCGATTATTCAAACGACTATCAATGAGTCGCTCGCAGGAGACAAAGAAGGTATCGAGATCCATGTGTACTATTGATCGCATTGGGAGTTGTTTGGATTTTTTTTTGGCGCTTCGCGTCGGATTGTTGAATACTAGAGCGGGGTTCGAGAGCCTCACCCCTTGGGCATCATTACTAAAACACAGAGGACTGAGGCTCTCGAAGTCCGATGTTCTAGTCGCGATATTCCAAGGTGGGGGGTACGGTCACTGAGCGCGATGCATTGAGCCAGTCGAAATGGAGTCGAAGTGCCGGACGCCCGATTAAAGACTAGAAATCTACGAAGCCATCGTTTGACTTTCCTTCCTGAGTTTCAATTCAGCCTGTGCAATATTCGAACGGCTCCAAGCGCTCGTCCTTCGGTTTTTCGTCACAACATCAGGCTGAGCCTCTTTCACCTGATAGCTATCAGGCTCGGCATAACGCGGATCTTCCATCACACTCATTTTTTCCATTGAAATTACTTCAATATTGGTACAATCATATTCAATCAAAACGGTTCCATACACTTTATAGACACCTCTTCCCCGAAAGGGAAATTGAGTCGCAATTTGTGGGAAGTGCACCGTATCCAACCACTCTCCCTCTTCATCCAGAAAGGTTCCAAAAAACATTCGTTCTCCCTTTGAGGTCGTTGTCTTTTTAGCGTGAATCAAATATCCTTTCACCCATACGTTTTGGTCTTTGAATTGATGCAAATCCTTCGCTAACACAAAAGGCGTTCTTCGACTCCTCTCAGACACAGGATCTGGAAGTACGATTTCAAATGGACTCAATAAAGGGAAGTTGAGTAATTCAATCTGATCAAAAATGGCTTCTTCTCGGGAGTGTGACAGTGATGGGATTTCATATTCCTTTGGAGCCAATCGAAATAAGTCCTGACCAGCTGTTGGGTGCGCCGATTTATTCACTTTCAAATGCGCTTCCCACAACAAGGTTCGCTTGTCTTTTCCTGTAAATCGGAAAGCATTGATACGCATCAGTAATATCAATTGTTCAATTCCAATTGGAACACGATCCAGGAAATCATTCAAATCACTATACGCCCCATTTCTCATTCGCTCTTCCGTAATCATTAATCCTAACTGACTTTCAAATGATTTAATGAGATGAAATCCGAGGTGAATGGTACTTCCTGAAATCGTTGTTAAATATTGACTTTCATTTACGCATGGAGCAAGAATTTCCCCACCCAATCTACGTGCTTCTTGAACGTACAACTCCGTGCTGTAAAACCCTCCATAGTTATTAATTGTTGCCACCATGAACTCAAGTGGATAATACGCTTTTAAGAACAGACATTGATAACTTTCCACCGCATACGACGCTGAGTGTCCTTTCGCGAATGCATATCCAGCAAAGCTTTCCGTTTGTCGCCACACTTCAGCTGCTAATTCGGGAGGATGCCCTTTTACTTCTATGCAATTCTTGAAAAACTTCTCTTTCACCGCTTGAAATTCTTCCCGAGATCGGAACTTTCCCGACATTCCACGTCGCATTTTATCGGCCTCGCCGAGTGTCAATCCTGCGAAGTGATACGCGACTTTAATCACATCTTCCTGATACACCATTACTCCGAATGTTTCTGGCATTAGATTCAGTAAAACAGGATGCGCTTCCTTTCTTGTTTCAGGATGTCGGAACCGTTTAATGTAGGCATTCATCATTCCTGATTTTGCCACACCTGGACGAATCACTGAGCTTGCCGCTACCAACCCGAGGTAATCATCCACCTGTAGTTTTCGCAGTAACATTCGCATAGCAGGCGATTCCACATAAAAGCATCCAATTGCATCTGCTTCTCTGAGCATTGACTTAATGCGTTCATCTCGTTTAAACTCACGCATGTTATGAATGTCAATTTCTCCTACCTCAGGTCGATTGTACGCAATGATTTCTAAGGTATCCTTGATTTTTCCGAGTCCACGCTGACTCAAAATATCGAACTTATACAAACCCACATCCTCTGCCACATGCATATCAAATTGCATAGTAGGATAACCTTTTGGCGGAAGAAATGTCGCTGAGAAATAATTGATGGGACGCTCTGAAATCACGATACCACTTGCGTGCACACTTAAATGACTGGGGAATCCATGAATATAATGCGCGTATTTCACCACCAAATCTGTCAGATGTGTTCGTTGCGACGGGTGCAATCGATCCTTCGTTAAAAGATCAATTTCTTCCTTGGGAAGTCCAAACACTTTGCCCAGCTCTCGTAAAACAGCTCTTCGCTGAAAAGTATTGTAAGTGGCCACAAGTGCGACATGCTTAAAGCGCGTAAACATGTAACGCGTCACATCATCGCGATCCTTCCACGAAAAATCGATGTCAAAATCTGGCGGATTCTTCCTGAAAAGATTGATAAATCGTTCAAAATAAAGATTCAATTCAATGGGATCTACATCTGTAATACGTAGTAAATAAGCGACTACGCTATTCGCTCCACTTCCCCGCCCGACATAGAAATACCCTTTCGAACGCGCATAGCTAATAATATCCCAGTTCATCAGGAAATAGGACACAAAACCCATTTTTTGAATGGTATCCAATTCACGGCTCACCCGTTCTAAAATC
>JBFHGY010000291.1:0-4914 GCA_041582905.1 Crocinitomicaceae bacterium
AATAATCAAGACCGACAGAACGACCAGAGAAATAATCATTTGAACTCCCAGAAATACCATTAAAACGGGAAACCATCCAAAAGGCAAGATGAGCATGGGAATGATCAACATATAACCGAAAAAACACACCTTAAAGAAAAGTAACCAAAGTGTTTCGCTCACGGACATCTTCGTAGAAATCGTTCTTGCAGTGTAGTTAAAGAGCGATAAGATATTTCGGAAAAACAGCCAATTGATCGAATAGAACATGTAATAAAGAGGCACATAAAGGTATTGATAACGGTGGTACCGTTTCAATGGAACACTTTCGGTTACACGCATTCCTGCTACATTGAGCACATCTACATCACTTTCCTCAACATTGGGAAACATGTGATGAGAATCTGTATGATTCTTTCCCCATAAAAAAGGGTTTTGACCAAGAAACTGAAACGTAAGTACAAACAAAAACTGATTGAAGCGTTTGTTTTTTACGGCAACGCCATGAGCAGCATCATGTGCAATATTAAAAAACACCAGCAGGAGAGAAATCCCAAAAAAGAAATAGTTCAAGGCAAAGTAAGAAACAGAAGGACTCATCAATAACATGGCATACGACGCGACAACTAATCCCAAATACAGTACGATTTTGAACTTCATTCTACGATTCCCTGTTCGTACAATTCCATTTTCTTTGAAATAGGCATCTGCCCTACTTCGTAGCTCTGCGTAGAATTCTATCCCTTGATCGTGCGAAAATTGACGTGGTTTCATCTGTTATTTCCATCTCAATGTACAAAAACTGCCGCCCAAAACGAGCAGCAGTTTAAAATATTCTAGAGAATTATGTCAGTTTGAAATTAGTGAGATTTCAAAATTGAAACCCCAGAACCAAAGACGTTGCTTTCACCATAAGGTGATCCAATACCGTCCCATTTTTCCCATTTTTTCAATTCGATGTACTGAGGACTTTTAGCAATTTGAGTCGCTTCCAGTTCAATTGCTTCAGCCTTAAATCGAGCAGAAACAATCAACGATGAATCTCCACGCGCTTTCTCAATACGCGCATTCGCCAAATATTCCTCTTCTTTTTGCTTTTCCTTTGCTGTCAAGTTACGTTGCTTTTGCGTTTCCTTATTGACAATTTCAGCGGCAATATTCGGTGGTAAGTTCACATCTTTAATCTCGACATACTCAAGTTTGATAAAATTGACTTTCAGCGCTTTCTTAAGATTGGATGACATTTCACCCTCCAATACGTTTCGCTTAGTCGAATAGACTTCTTCATACGTATACTTACCAATAACGTCCTTGATCGCCCCTTGCGATTTGTCATCAATAATAGTAATGTAGTTTTTACCAACATCCAAGTGAAGCTTAGACGCCTTTCCTTTCATTACTGAATAGTTAATCGCTACCTCCACTGTAATGTCGGTACCATTTTTATCCATTACCGTTGACGTGTACGTTTTAGATTGCTGCAACACACTGTACGTAATCATTTCATTCCATGGAGCGATGAAGTACGACCCTTCTGAATAAGATTGAGATTTATCTACACCACCACCATACGGACGGTAAACAAACCCTTCCTCTCCCGGCTCTACATCCTTCCATGACATGAAAAACAGCACTATCGCAATCACGGCGAACACACCGAGAGCAACATATCGCGTCACTTTTTTTGGGTTAAAATCAATATTGATTGGGCGTTGCCCATTATTAAAATCATCCATATTACTTGTATTTAGCTTTTCGTTTTAAAAAATCCACAACCAGATAAACAGTAACGGCAATCAATCCTAACGCCAATACTTTAAAAACAGGACTTCCCCGCATCAAATATCGAAAGGAAAAGAAAACAACGGCACCAATGATAATCACTCCAACAAGCGCCTGAAAAATAAATTTTGATCTTCGTTCCATACTTCTGATTATACACAAATTTAACAGTTCTACAGGAGGAAAGGGTGTAAATCTTACATAAGAATCTACCTAATGATAGACGGTCGCTGTTCTATTCCAATGGATTTAGACATTTTTCAAAGAATTTTCATGTAACTTTACTTTGCGTCAACCCCGAATGGAAGGTGCAAAACACCATGCTGGCTATTGTTTTATTTCTTGTTATTCACCACTTTACTTCTCTGTTTGTTCAGACCTTTTTTCAGCATCGATATGCAGCGCATCAATTGTTCACGATGTCTGTCTTTTGGGAGCGATTCTTCTTTGTGTTCAGTTGGATCGCACAGGGTTCGTCCTATTTGAGTCCATCGACCTACGCACGACTCCATCGAATGCATCACAGCTATGCGGACACAGAAAAAGACGTTCATTCCCCGAAAAATGACCCCAGCATCTGGAAAATGCTCATGAAAACAAAATACTGGTACATGGGGATTTATCGCGGAGAACTTCAAGTCGAAGACCGATTTACCAAAGACCTCCCTGAATGGGAACCTTTCGACACTTTCGCCCACGGCATGCCTTCAAGAATTGGATGGGGATTCCTTTATCTCTGCTTTTACCTGTACTTTGCTCCCACATTATGGCTCCTACTTTTGCTGCCTATTCATTTCTTCATGGGACCAATTCACGGTGTGATTATCAATTGGTTTTCCCATAAAATTGGTTACCGCAACCATTCAACTAAGGACACCTCAACAAATCTCTTTCCTGTTGAAGTGTTGATGCTCGGCGAAGGCCTGCACAATAATCACCACTACTCCGCTACTCGTCCGAATTTTGCCCAAAAATGGTTCGAAATCGATCCTACCTATGTTTCTATGTGGATCATGGACAAACTGAAAATCATCCGATTAAAAGATTAATTCTTCGAATTTCTTGACTTATTTAAAATCTTGTTTACATTTGTAAGTGATTACTCACTTATTATGACAAAAAAACAAGAAGATATTTTTCACGCAGCCTTGGAATTGTTCTCTTCAGAAGGAGTTGATGCAACATCTACCAGCAAAATTGCCAAACACGCTGGAGTTTCAGAAGGACTCATATTTCGACACTTCAAGAACAAAGAAGGACTGTTACAAGCCATTCTCGATGAAGGACTAAAAAAAGGCGAGGAATATTTCGCTGTGATTTCTTCAGAAACGAATCCTCACGAGCGCATACTAAAAGCGGTCCAATTGCCTTTTTGTATCTCTTCACAAGAATACCCTTTTTGGCGCTTGTTCTATACCCTCAAGTGGCAACGTTGCGATATTGAAACCGAAGGAATGCTCGATTTCCGAGCGTCGCTCACCGATGCTTTTACTCAATTGAAGTATGAACATCCAGAAGCAGAAGCCAGACTCGTTGAAGCAATTATTGATGGCATCGCCACAGAAATATTAATCAAGAACCTAGACCCAGAGCCACTTTTACAATGTGTACTCGATAAATACAAACTCAAATAAACGACAAATGATTGATCAAAATTCACCCGTACTTGTCACGGGAGCAACTGGATACGTAGCCGGAAGACTCGTAGAAAAACTCCTTTCCGAAGGAAGAACCGTTCATGCGGCAGTAAGAAGCCCCGAGAACAAAGAAAAAACAAAATACTTGGATGAATTGGCTGCCAAATTACTCGGTGACATTAAATACTTCAAAGCAGATTTACTCGATGAAGGATCGTATGACGAAGCAATGAAAGGATGTCAGTTAGTATACCACACGGCTTCACCTTTTGTTCGAAGTGTGAATGATCCTCAAAAAGACTTGGTGGATCCAGCCAAAAAAGGAACGAGAAATGTACTCGAATCTGCCAATCGAACAGACAGTGTGAAGCGCGTAGTAGTAACCAGTAGTTGCGCTGCCATTTATGGAGACGGTAAAGACGTGCTATCCATGCCCAACCAAGAACTAACGGAAGAACAATGGAACACCACCTCTTCTCTTGAGCATCAACCCTACTCTTTTTCCAAAA
This sequence comes from Crocinitomicaceae bacterium, assembly GCA_041582905.1. Classification (GTDB taxonomy): domain Bacteria; phylum Bacteroidota; class Bacteroidia; order Flavobacteriales_D; family Crocinitomicaceae; genus UBA4466. Next base: position 3,908 of record JBFHGY010000291.1, read on the forward strand.
CAGAAGCAGAAAAGGAGGCATGGAAAGTTTCCAAAGAGCAAGATCGATGGGACTTGATCACTATCAATCCATCATTCGTTTTAGGGCCTGGAATTAATCCTCATGGAACCTCTGAATCGTTCAACATTATCAAACAAATTGGAAAAGGTGACTTCAAAATGGGAGCTCCTGAATTCAATATTGGATGTATTGATGTGCGCGATTTAGCTGAAGCTCATTACCAAGCCGGGATGCGCCCTGAAGCTAAGGGGCGTTACATCATCTCTGGGGAAAACTCAGGCTTCCGCGAACTGGCAGGAATGATCAAAGAAGAATTTCCTCAATATCCCATTTCTACGCGAAAACTTCCTAAGTTCTTACTTTGGTTAATGGCTCCTTCCGTAGGAATGACACGTAAAGAAGTGAAATTAAACGTCGGATTCCCATGGAAAGCGAACAATTCAAAAAGCATCAACGACTTAGGAATGAACTATCGACCTTTGAAAGAGACGGCTACTGAATTTTTCAGTCAGTTGGTGGAAGCGGGAGAAATCGAGAAGCGATAAGCTTATAATTCAATAGATATTTTCCCAAGCAACTGCGGAAAAGAACACATTACAAAACGAGCGTACCTTTGAAGCACGCTCGTTTTTCATTTTTTACGAATCCAACAGATTCATCGAGAAAATCTTTAAAGCTAAATTCAGTTGCGTTAGCTCTTCCCGATACTGATACGGCGTTTCTCGACGATATTGATCAAGCTCCGTTTGCAGTTCGCGCATTAAACGGATCATTCGCTGTTTTCTTTCATTCGTTTCAAGGTAATTACGTTGTGATTTCATACTGTTATGTTTTAGGCAGATGAAATGACGAAGACTGAATCAATGCAAGACCTGCCTTTAGGTTTGTACCAAGAAAGAATAAGATTATTTTAAGCAAAGGAAAGGGGTGAACTTTAAGACCTGCCAGATTCACGATCTATGCTGCGTATAAGTCCCCTTTCTCTTTGCCTGTTGCTTTAGAACCAT
>JBFHGY010000292.1:0-4914 GCA_041582905.1 Crocinitomicaceae bacterium
ATAAGATCAATTCTGCCAATTCGTTTTCCAATACTGTAGGCGTTCCAAAACTCGATCCGTTTTGCAAAGCAGCAACCACTTTTTCGAATACTTTCGGGTGATTGTGTCCTAAAATTAATGGCCCCCAGCTACAGCAGAAGTCGATGTACTTATTTCCATCTTCGTCCCAAATGTGACAGCCTTCTCCTTTGTGCATGAAGATAGGTGATCCATCTACGGATTTAAACGCACGAACAGGAGAGTTTACTCCTCCAGGAAAGTACGTTTTTGCTGTTTCATAAAGTGCGTCTGATGTGCTTCTGTTCAATGTTGCTGTTGATTCCATTTTCATCTAATTTGGATATGTTTTGGAGGAACAAAAATACGGTTTATTGCGCGTTCAATCGAACTCAGATCGCCAGAAAACAACGATTTTCTTCACCTTTATTCTTCGAAACAACCTGTTATCCCTCTGAAATTATACCTAGTATAATTACTGAATCAAAATGTATGACGGTATTCTTATCCTGAACTCACGTTAATTAGTTAATATTGTGAGATAGGAAAGCGATAATAATTGCGTTAAATAAAACACTTTGACTATGAGAAAAGTACTAGCAACCATCATCGGATTTATTGTTGGGAACGCAGTAAATTTTGGAATTATCAATATGGGGATGTCTGTTCCCATGAAGGAAGGTCAGGATCCGTATGAGGCGATTAATGAGGCAATGAAGGACTTCACCACAATGGATTTCATGGTTCCACTAGCAGCGCACGTATTGGGTGTATTTGTCGGGTTGTTTGTTGCGCGATTGATTTGTAAAACGTCGAATGTTCCCATTTACATTATCGGAGGATTACATCTTTTGGGGACCATCGTTAATTGGATTTGGATTCCAGCACCAACGTGGTTTATGGCGATTGATCTCGGTCTTCCTATTCTTATTATTATCTATTTTCTTCGAACCAAAAAACGCAAGTAGATGTTTACAGGCATAATTGAACAGTTAGGAACAGTAACTCATATTGAACATGAAGGTGAAAATGTGCACTTCACGATCAAGGCGGACATGACGCCTGAACTGAAAATTGATCAAAGTGTAGCGCATAATGGATGTTGTCTAACAGTAGTGAAGATCGACACCGAAGAGTATGTGGTGACAGCCATTTTGGAAACACTGCAAAAAACAAATTTGGGCGCGTGGACAGTCGGAACGAAAGTGAATCTCGAACGCTGCATGGTGATGAATGGTCGTTTGGATGGGCACATTGTTCAAGGTCACGTTGATACGACCGCACGCTGCATCGCTATCGAAGATCAGGATGGAAGTTGGAAATATACCTTTCAATACGATGCCGACCAACCTACGGTTGAGAAGGGTTCAGCGACGGTGAACGGAACAAGTTTAACCGTAGTTGATTCCAAAGAGAAGGAGTTTTCGGTGTGCATCATTCCCTACACGCACGAATTCACCAACTTCCACACACTTGAGGTGGGAAGCACGGTGAATTTGGAGTTTGATATTATTGGAAAGTACGTAGCGAAGTTACTCGGGAAATAAGTCTGTAGCACCCGGGTTTATTCAACCCAAACGCGTTTCGAAAGAACTCTTTTCGGGGTTTGCGCTTTGATGATATACAATCCAGTGTTTATTCCGGACAAATCCAAGGAGATAACTTTCTGCTGGATTGCTGGTAGTTGCACCAGAACTTTCCCCGAAAGATCCACAACTTCGATGCTCTCAATTTCATTTAATTCATTCTCAATGAATACTTCGCCTGAAGTAGGATTAGGATAAACAGTGAGTTGTTCAGTTTGTGGAAGCTCATCAACTGAAGCCGTATTTCCACTGATCGCAATGTCGTCGAAATGAACCGTTAACCAATAGGAACTTACATCGCTGTTTCGATACTGGATAGCGAGATAACTCAACCCGCTATATGCATCAAGAGCTAGATCTGTTTTGGTGCGATAAGTATTGTCTGCAATGTATTCGGCATCGCGGAAATCGAACAGGAGTATTTTGTTGGCAAGATCAGGATCTTGTGATCCTTGAAGCAGGTAGATCGCGACCGTATCATCTGTAGTTGGAACAGAAAAACCAGAAAACATGTAACTGATCGAGTCCAGATTACCTCCACTCGGTATTTCGAAGGCTGGGGATACAAACCAATTATTTGCTACGGTAATGCCTGTTGCTGGCGCGTAATCGTGGCTCAAGCAGAAAGGAGCTGAATTCGGATTAGCGGACGAGTAATCCCATTGGGAGGCATTCGTAGCGGCCTTCATGTGTTGTACCCAACCTGTTTGAAGAGCAGGACTATCAAACCCTGTGGAATAGGGAAGTGTGACTTGGGCAAATGTTAGATTTCCAATTAGGAGGGAACTGAATAGTAAGATTTTTTTCATGCTAGAGTGTGTTTTACTCTAGTAATGAGTGTTGGGAAGAAAGGGTTGCACGTGTGCTCTTTTTTCGCGGAAAAATTGTTCAAAGATGGTATTTACCACGAGTGATAATAATACATGAACCGCCCATCATTGCGTACATACAGCGTTAAGGCTTCCCCTGCGAAGAGTTGAATAATGGTGGCAGCGGATGTTTTGTGAATGGGTTGTTCTGCAGGTCTGATGTCAGAAACGGCACTACCTTGTAATCCTATAATGATTTTACGCCACAGAACAGCTCCAGTTTTATCTTTTGCAGTAATAACGGATTGCTGATCTAATTTCGAAATGATGATCTCACCGAATTCAGTACTTATGGTATGTTCGGATATTCCTGCTTCCTGCGTATCTGTTCCATAAAACGGCCCGTCATCCAAGGTGAAGCTCATGTTGAGCAAATTTTCATCTTCAGGAATGAGTGAATAAAAATCGTTTCGAACCCAATCAATTTGATCGGTTAAGGCAAGAGCATCCAACTCTTGATGGTCAAATTGACGAATTAGAAAATACAATTGGATCAGTTCCTTCAGGTAATCCGAATCGTCTGAATCTACACAATTGGGATGAAACTCTTTCAATTGATACACAATCATCGGAATGAGAAAACTAGTGGTAACGGTCGTGTCTATTTTTTGACCAGCGACTGTGATTTGTTTCAAACCGTCGAGTTCTTCTTGCGGCCATTTGTCTAACTCAATATTTTCCATTCCGAAGAAATCCAAGTAAGAAATGGGATAGCACGGTTTTTTATCAGCTGTTTGAGCTAGAGCATGAGAGACCATTAGCGTGATCAAAACGGGGAAGAAAGATTGGAAGAAGCGACTCACAGTAAAACAATTTGATTCCTTATTCATCGCAAGGTACAAATAGTTGCACTTTCAAATGAGCATCTTGACGTTCTGTAACAATTGATGACCAGCTCGTTATTCCATCAAACCCTCTAACATTTCTACATTATGAAACACATTCTCCTATTTCTCATCGCATTTCTGGGAACAACTTCGCTGTATGCTCAGGACACTTACACACTGAAAATCAAAACAACACAAGGTCATCCCATGCCCAATGTGGAGGTAACGGCTGTCAATGGCGACATTGTGATTACCGAAAAAACGGATAACGCTGGAAAAGCAACGTTTACATTCACTGAAGTGGGAACGTACTCGTTGAGTTATTTGGAAATGAAAAACTTCGGCACTTACGAAGTAAAGGAAGGGTTTCGAGGAACCTTCAGCAAGACGGTTACCTACGATCCAAAAGGAATTTTTGCGGAGCCAACAGTCGCCGATCGCTCTAAAATTAATTTCAAGGAAGTATCACCAACTCTCCTGAAAGGAAATGAGAATGTCGTTGAGGTCATTGTACACATCAAAAACAATGATCGTGCTTATCTTCCTCATATCGACCTGGCAATTGTTGACTGTACAAATGGACTCAAATATTTGGGCAAATCAAACGCGGCAGGTAAGGCTACATTCTACTTGCCAATAAATAGCAACTACGAAATCGACTTGGGAGGAATAGAAGCGCTTCGCGTGTTCAAAACAAACAATAATCCAGGCGGAACAGCTCAAATGGTTGTGTTTTATGAAAAGACAAAAGTGAACGAGATCCCAAAGGGAGATACGCTCATTCAAAACAACATCACGCAAACAAATGGAACGACATCTCACCTTCTGTTTACACTTACACTCCTCGATTTTAGTGGAAATAAATTGGAGGGAGAACCTGTGTACATGGTCGCAGAAGAAGGAAGCAGAGTATATGAAGGAGTAACAGATGGGGCTGGAGTGTGCAAATTCATGTTGCAAAAAGGAACAAACTACATCATGAACCTCAAGTTTGAGGAAGGTGTGCACTACGTAGAAGCAACCAACAAAAAAGGATTCGGAAGAGAAAGTATTACACGACGTTATCGAGGTTCCGAAGCAATCGTACAAATGCTGGCAAACAGAAGAGCGAATGAAAAAGGATTTGTGATTAACCATCAAACCACGCCTATTCGAAAGTTGGGACAGCCAGGTGATTACCTTGCAAAAACAAACACAGGATTTGAACTCAATTTTGCGTCTTCGGGTCCTGTTGGAACGCCAACTGTGGTTGGGAATAGGTTGTACACTCAACAAGGATATTATTCTCCGAATTATTATTGTTTGTCGGCTTCAACAGGTCAATTCGTATGGGGTGTTGAGTTAGGAGAAGCGGGAATTTCGCCTGTTGTGCATCAGTCGGGAGTGCTTTTATTGAACACGGAATCGTGCACGCTTTACGCAATTGATGCCAGTACAGGAGAATTACTTTGGAGCAAATGGCTTGCTGGGTATTTGTACACGACACCTTCGGCAGATCAATATAATGTCTACGTTGTATATGAAAATGGAGGATCAAATCCTTTGAACCAGAATGAAGATCGCGTGTTGGCTTCGTTCAACATTCGAACGGGAGCGGTGAACTGGATGGCTTGGCTTGACAATGAAGCAATAGCG
>JBFHGY010000293.1:0-4894 GCA_041582905.1 Crocinitomicaceae bacterium
GTTTGGAAGGAGCATTTTCTCGACTCCTGCATCGATGGCTTTTCGTACAATTTCTGAACGATCATCGTCGAAAGCATCAACGAAAAGATGCGTGTGTGTATCAACAAACATAACTAGTCTGAATTAGAAAAGAGAAATGCTGAGTCCCATTTGAACGCGGTTCAACTGGATACTATTTGGATTTGAAAATAAGGTGTTGAAGTTGTAACTCCCGAAAAGTGCCCAGTTTCTGAAACCGAATCGAACATGAGCCGAATATACGAGGAAGTTTTGATCGGGAAATTTGTAACTCTTCATTACTTGTCTCTCCAACCAGTGATCGCGTACATATTTCTGATACATACTGGTTTGAATACCAATTTTTCCACCTAGGTGAAATTTAAAATGACGCCAACTTTCTTTGTGAAATCGCAGCTCAAGCGGAATGGAAAAACTATGTCCACCCAAAATACTTTTTCGGAAATCATCGGTTGGAAGCTTAGGGCTCCATGTTGTGGTTCCGAGAGAGTCTGACACATCAATTCGACCGTTGTGGCGCGTAACGTGATAGGAATGAGAAAGTCCTGTTCCTATGGAAACTGTATTCCCTTTTGTGAGTGGGATATCGAACATCAGGTTGGTATTCAACCCGATGGACGCCCAATGAATTTCAAATAGGTCTTTATCTCCAATCCAATCATTATACGTTACATCAAAAATCAGTCGATCGTACTTACGAACCTTTTCAATGCGGGCAGGTCTCCATCCTGTAAAAAACCACATTGCACCAGGTTTAAATCTGGAGGAAATGCTATCTCCTTTGCTGTCGTATTGAGCATGCGCCGCAACGCTCATCAATAAACAGGCAATACTAGTGATTATCAGTTGTTTCATTTCTCCAATTTTGTTCCCAATTCCATGCATCTCTGATGGCATCTTCCATGGTTCGATTTGCTGTCCAATTGAGCAAGTTCTTTGCTTTTGATACGTCTGCATAAATTTGCTCGACGTCTCCTGCTCTTCGTTCGCCAAACTTCCAGTTTAACTTCACGTTTGCCACTTTTTCGAAGGTATGAATTATTTCTAAAACACTCGCCCCGCGCCCCGTTCCGATGTTCACAACTTCATTGAACGTGCCTTCCTGTTCAAGAAGCCACTCCAGTCCTTTTACGTGAGCATCAGCCAAATCAGAAACATGGATGTAATCGCGTAGGCATGTGCCGTCGACCGTATTGTAATCATTCCCGAAAACAGTCAGTTCCTTCAATACACCTGCCGCCGTCTGTGTTAAATACGGAAGCAGATTATTCGGACGACCGAGGGGTAATTCACCTATCCACCCAGACTGATGTGCTCCAATTGGATTAAAATAACGGAGATTCAACACTTTGATGTCTGCTCCGCTCAAGGTTGTATCCGCCAGAATGCGTTCGCACATTTGTTTCGTTGCTCCATAGGGAGAATTGGCTTCCAATACTGGACTTTCTTCCGTTACGACAGGAGAATGTTCTGGTTCGCCATATACTGTGCACGACGATGAGAATAGGAAGTTTTTTACCTGAAACTCCTTCGATAGCATCAAGCAAACGAGCAAGCTATTTAAGTTGTTGCTGTAGTACATCAATGGTTTTTCCACCGATTCTCCAACCGCTTTGTACGCAGCAAAATGAATAATACCAACGAAGTTGAACGCTTCGAATACCTTTCTCATGGCGTTCAAATCACACACATCGACGTTTTTGGTAATGATCTTTTGCTGAACAATTTTCTCCACTCCTTCGATCATTCGCGGATCTGAGTTTCGGAAATCGTCCACAATAACGGGCGTTTTTCCATTATGAATCAGTTCAACAACTGTGTGTGAACCGATGTAGCCAGCGCCACCCGTTACCAGTACGTACTCGTTTTGCTTCATTGTTGTCAAAGGTAATAACCTGAGTTCGGTTTTATGCCTGATCTGATGAATTTTCTACGAAAAATAGCATTAAATTTGAGTGATGAATGAAGAAGATGAACTACGGAAAATTGACCTCAAGCAGCATGCGCTTTCTCCCGTCTCACGAAAGTATCTCTTTCGCATCATCCTTTATGTGATCATTCTAACCACTCTGGGATTTTTCATGTATTACATGTACAATCGACCAACACAGGCAAAAAAAGCACCTGTTGACCCAAAAGATATCAAAGAAATTAAGGGTGTAACACTGATGGATTCTGTGTAGCGTTTCGCTCTAACATATCCTTGTAGAAATTGTACAACTCCTCTTGCGAAGAAAAGTTTGGATTTCCATCTCTGTAATAGCGATTGGATTGCGTCTCGTCGATAATGCGTGATTTGACATTTCCCTTCCACTGAATTTCGAAAATACGCTCCAAACGTTCTTGAATCTTCACATTGAAAATCGGACAAGCTACTTCGATCCTTCTATTCAAGTTACGCTCCATCCAGTCAGCACTGGAAAGGAAGTACTTCGGTCTTCCAGCATTGTGGAAGATCATATAACGTGAATGCTCCAAATAACGCCCAACAATACTGCGAACGCGAATGTTCTCACTCAAACCTTCCTTTTCAGGAATCAAGCAACAAATTCCTCGGACAATCATGTCGATTTTGACCCCAGCCTTTCCTGCGCGGTACAGCAAGTTGATCATGTCTTCGTCCACCAAGTTGTTGAATTTAATGCGAATGGATGCCTCAATGCCTTGCTGTGCGTTTTGAATCTCGTTTTCAATTAACTCTTCGAATCCAGTTCGCGTGCTGAAAGGAGAAACAAGTAGTGTCTCAAAGCGACGATCGTTCGTGAATCCGTCCAAAATATTGAAAATACGATCGACTTCTTCTCCAATTTTCTGATCTGTTGTGAGCAATCCTATATCTTCATAAATATTGGCTGTTTTCTCATGGAAGTTCCCTGTTCCAATGTAAGATAACAAGCTCGACCCTTTACTTCCTTCACGGTGAATTTGGATCAATTTTGAGTGTACTTTTAAGCTCTCAATTCCAAAGGAAACTTTCGCGCCTGCTTCCCGCAATTTGTTTGCCCAGTACAAGTTGTTTTCCTCATCGAATCGTGCCTGCAACTCCACCACAACGAACACTTTCTTTCCGTTCAATACCGCGTTAATCAAGGCGTTCATTACTTGTGACTTCTTCGCTACTCGGTACACGTTGATCTTAATCGATTTTACTTTGGGATCGATGGCCGATTCGCGCAACAAATCCACCACGTGATCAAAGCGCTGATACGGATAATGAAGCATTACATCACCTTTCGCAATTTCCTTGATCAAACTGCGCTTATTCACAAATCGGTGATGCCAAATCGGTGTTTTCTTATCGAATACAAACTCCTTCTCCCCAAAATTGGGGAACGACATAAAGTCTTTGAAGTTGTGGTATTTTCCTCCTGGAATGGTATTGACTCCTTTCTTCAAATTCAAATGCTTCAACATGAATTTTAGGAGTTCTTCCGACATCTCTTCATCGTATACAAAACGGACAGGTTCCCCAAATTTTCGTTTTTTGATACTCTGACTGATTTTCTCCATCATGGAAAGGGTGATGTCGTCGTCGATATCTAGTTCTGCATCGCGAGAAAACTTGAAGGTATACGCTTTTACTTCATCGAACACGAAAATGGAAAAAATCCGTTTCAAGTTGAGTCGAATGATGTCATCGAGCAAGATAATTTGCTGAACATCTCCTTTTTTCATGAGATAGAATCGAGAGAACTCCTTCGGGATTTGAATGAGTGCCATGCGGCGTTTCGTTTTCCCTTCCGTCAACATTTCAACGGCTAAGTAAATTCCAGAATCGCGAAGGTGTGGAAATGGATTCTTTTTCGTCAGGATAATGGGAACAATGGCATGTTGCAGTTCTTCCTTGAAGTAATCTTTTAATTCTTCTTCCTGATCTGGAGAAAGCTCTTCATGGGTGACGTGGAAAATGTTTTCCTCTTCGAGTTCTTTCAAGATTTTCTTGTAGGCTACTTGAAACTTGATCTGTTGTTTCATGACCACGTTTCGAATCTCGTCCAAAAGTTCAACTGGAGAAATATCATCTCCCTGTTCGTTTTTCTTGTTCTTGTTGAGAACAGCCATTCTACGCACAAACGCTACCCGAACACGGAAGAATTCATCCATGTTATTGGAGTAAATTCCCAAAAAGCGCATGCGCTCAATAATCGGCACAGTATCGTCCAATGCCTCTTGCAAAACGCGCTCATTGAATGAGAGCCAACTCAGTTCACGATTGATCATTTCCATACAGCAAATTTACTAAGCGATCTTTGATTTTAAGTCGGTTTGAAGATGTATTCTTTGTTAATTCTTTCTGATGATGAAATCCGAAACCGTACGAAAACAAAAACGCTCTCCCGATCGTGATCAAGAGAGCGCTTTTCAATGAAATGTGAAAGATTATACTTTCATTCCTTTTACGACACGATCCTTACGTTTCGTACGCTGTAGTTTCTTCTTTTTTACTTGAATATACGCCGTACCACTTGAAGTTGTTGCGTAGTATACGTTGTTTCCGTATTCAATTTCTCCTCCTTCTTTCTTTGTCCAATCTGCCAACAAGTAATATTTTCCTGAAGACTGACCTTGACGTTTTCCAAAAGCGATGGTATTTCCAACACCAGGCTCAAAACGCACAACGATGTTTTCACCGTCGAAGCTTTCGAAAACACACTTCGTACCGATTGGGATGATGATACGATCTTGTTCTCTGCTTGAATTCTGAACAAGTGTACCGTCGGCAGTGGTTCCCTGATTTCCTGATTGCTTACTTCTTTCCAAAATAATGGTAGCGGATGTCAAGAACTGAACTTTTGCCATTGCTTGCTCATCATCCAGCCCAAATTCGTTTCGAAGGCTATCCGTTAATGGCACTGGCGCTGCACAACTCGCGAGA
>JBFHGY010000294.1:0-4864 GCA_041582905.1 Crocinitomicaceae bacterium
CAACTTGGGCACAACTTGCCAGAAGAAGAGAAGAAAGAAAAACTAGATAACCGTAACGAGCCATGTACACAATTGATTCAGATGCGTAGCATCTACACTGTCAAAAGTAGCGATTTCGTCACTATCCACATCGAGGACACCCATTACTTCACCATTTTTAACGAGTGGCACCACAATTTCACTCTTCGAAAGAGAACTACACGCAATATGTCCAGGGAACTGTTCCACGTCATCAACTACAAGCGTTTCCGCTTTTACCCAACTCGTTCCGCAAACACCTCGTCCTTTTTGAATCCGCGTACAGGCAACGGGACCTTGAAACGGACCCAAAACGAGCTCGTCTTCTTTCACGAGATAAAATCCCACCCAGAAAAAACCAAACGCTTCTTTCAATGCTGCTGCAACGTTTGCCAAATTCGCGACAGCATCTTTTTCGTCTCCAATTAATGCTTGAATTTGCGGAAACAACCCTTCGTAAATAGTCGCTTTGTCGCCTTCAATTTTTACCAAGTCCTCTGCCATTGTTGTGTTTTTTACAAAAGTCATTTTTTTGGATGTGATGTGCAAGTTTTGGAGGAGAGGGGACGGTTAGTATTCAGAAACTATGGATGAAATATTTGACCAAAATAATTTGTGTTCATCCTCATCAGGGCTTGTTAATTCGAGATGAATGCTTTTTATTCGGAAATAATCTGGATTTGTAAAACAACCAATATGCAGATAGTCAGAGACTTCATTATCCTCGGGCTCCTTGAAATAGTAGTTAAGCTTAACGTTGTCTGAAAAGAGTGATGTCATAATAGGAATAATTTCGTTTTTCAGCAGAGTTTCCCCACTCTTGGTATAAGCTAGCCTTAGGTAGCTTATAATGTCAACACTCCACCCAATATCATTCGAGTATTTTGAAAAGAGAGTTCTGAAGTTTTTGGATGCGTTTATCTTTAAACATGGGTCGATTACTCCTGAATCAAGCTTCCAGTATGGGTCAGTTATTTTTTGGAGCTTTCTGAAGTCCTCAACATAATAACTTTTGAGTTCAGTGGTTAAATACATAGTCTATGGGCACTTTATTTTCATTAACGTACTTCTTGTAATGGTTCTGGGATGAAATTAATGTAATTAACAACTTCTGAATCTTTTTAGTGGGAATAAACTTATTTCAACCTTTATGATGTTCCATCATCTATTTTTTTGGGTGAGTTAATTTTATTTTTTGTTTTTCAACTCAATTTTTTCACTAACTTAAATTAGGTAACCCAAAAATTAACCTATAAATGTTAGACCGATTACCCGTAGAAAAAATTCTCTTTTTAGACATTGAGACTGTTCCTCAGACGTATCAATTTGGTGACTTAGAAGACAAAACACGCGAATTGTTTGAAGCAAAAACACGCTTTCAGCAAAATGCAGAGAAGAGTTTTGAGCAATTGTATGATGAACGCGCAGGAATTTTCGCAGAATTCGGAAAAATTGTGTGTATCTCAGTCGGATTTGTCACTTCCAACTCAATGGGAAAGCAAATTCGGATGAAATCGTTCTATCATGACGACGAAGAAACGCTCTTACGACAGTTTAAATCACTTTTGGATGAACACTACAGCGGACCCAACAGTATTTTGTGCGGACACAACGCCAAGGAATTTGATTTTCCATACATCTGTCGAAGAATGCTGATTAATGGAATGAAACTCCCGAACACATTGAATATTGCTGGGAAAAAGCCATGGGAAATCAACCACTTGGATACGATGGAGTTGTGGAAATTTGGAGACTTCAAAGCCTATACTTCGCTGGCATTGCTGTGTCATGTGTTCGAAATACCGACGCCAAAAGATGATATTTCGGGAGCAGATGTGGCTCGCGTTTACTACGAAGAGAACGACTTAGAACGGATCAAAGTGTACTGCGAAAAAGACGTTGTGGCATTGATTCAGCTATTCCTAAAAATGACAGGACACGGATTGGTTGGAGAAACGGAAATTCATTATTCGTAATCCTACCAAAACATTTTCGCATTGCTTTCAATTAAATGTTCATCCGAACGTGAAACACCATAAGGGTGTTAGAATTTCTTCATACGCGGAAACCACACATACTTCCCAAAGAATCATGCGTAGTTATAGAGGAATGATAACGGGATCTTAACACATTCTTGTTGCCAGCCCGCTTAAAAGCGCGTACTTTTATGTTAAGTTAGATTAATACTCCCAAATGAAATTAGCTACTCTCTTTATTTTCATCGCTTCTATCGGCTTTGCTCAAACGAGCACTCCTCAAATTGAAAGCATCAACCAACGCATCGACTCTCTAGATCAGCAGAAGTCAAAGCTACTTGGCGAATTGGAAGAACTAAAACTCCATTGGATTCAAGAAGAACTGGATCGAGTAGGAGTGCCAAGTTCAAATTCTTCCGAAAGCATAATTGAACATTCTGCATACCGATTAAGCTATAATGAAGAACACGAACAAGCGAATTGGGTAATGCACATTATTTTGCCAGAAATTGCAACAGGAAATGCCTCGCGTTCGAATGATTTCCGTGAAGATCCACTGGTTTTAACAGGAACCTCAATAGAAAAGGATTATTTCTTAAAAACGAAAAATAGTGAGGGGAAGTTCGATTATGATGGCTTTGGATATGATCGCGGGCATTTGGCACCTTCAGCAGATTTCAGGTGGAGTGAAAAAGCACTGTCTGAAAGTTACTTCTATTCAAACATGTCTCCACAAATGGGCGACTTCAACCGTTTGAAATGGGCGGAACTCGAAAACTGGATGCGCGAATATGTCCTTGAGAATAATACACATTTGATTATCGTTACAGCACCTGTTTTAACGGGCGACTTGGCTAAAATTGAGCGCGGAGTGAACAAAGTTTCCATTCCCAACTACTTTGTAAAAGTAGCTTTGGATGTAAAAAATCAGCGGGGAATAGGTTTTGTTTTACCGCATCAAAAAATAAAGGAGCCACTCGAATCGTATGCAGTAAGTATCGATAGCGTTGAGAAGTTGCTGGGATATGATTTCTTTTCACGGTTAGAAGACCCTCAAGAAATAGCCATAGAGAAGGAAATGGATTTTGCCAGTTGGATCCCGAAAGATCAGCAAGGCGATTTACTTGCGCTTGATTTAGCAACACTACCTAAAAACGCAGTTAATACCAGAAGGGTAAATGGACTCATGAATGACAACAAGAAACACATCGTTTGTGGAACGGTTGTGAGCACCAAAAAACACAAGAAGGGTCATGTTTTCATTGACCTTGACAAGAAATTTCCCAACCAAGTATTTAGCGTAACCATTTTCGAATCAAGTGTTAAAAATTTCGATTACCAGCCCGAATTGTTTCTGTTAAACGAGAAGGTATGTTTCACGGGAAACATCGGAGAGTACAACGGCGTGCCTAATATGATCATCGAACACAGCAAACAGGTTGAATTGTTAGAGAATAAGCGATGAAATGATGTAATGTACAGTCCGTATTTTCGTCCAAATGCTGGAAACCAAACTGAAAATATGAAGATAACAGGTGACATCAACGACTTTATTGAACTCAAAGAGCTAGACGTTCCTGATTGCGGTATTTTTGACGCTCCAGAAGAGAGTAGTCTTACCGTAATTTGGTTCAAAGAAGACAACAATCATTTTGTTATTGATGGGATACCCTACACGTTTCATAAGAACCAAATCGTATTCTTAACGGAATTCCATCAAGTAAAAGTAGTCCAGAAAGAGGTCAGCCGATTCCTTCGTTTTAACCGTTCGTTTTATTGTGTGGTGGATCATGAACATGAAGTGAGCTGCCGTGGTTTATTGTTTTATGGTGCATCCAATGTCCCCGTCGTCACGATTCCCGAGAGTGAACTCGAACACTTCAAGTTGGTATGGAAAATGTTCATGATTGAAATGAAATCAAAAGACAATCTCCAGATGGAAATGCTCCGCATGATGCTCAAGCGCTATTTGATCTTATGTACACGGATCTACAAAGAGCAAGAAGAATTTCCTTCGGATCAACAACAGTCTGATCTGATTCGAGCATTCAATTTTTTGGTCGAAGGACACTTCAAATCGAAGCATACCGTAGCAGAATATGCAGATTTGCTCAATAAATCGCCCAAAACCATATCCAATGTTTTCTCAAAGTCGGGGTTTAAAACTCCCTTGCAATATATTCATGAGCGGAAAATGCTAGAAGCAAGACGTTTATTGCAGCACACAGATCGAACAGTGAAAGACATCACGTTTGAGATAGGATTTGAGGATATTCAAACTTTTAGTCGCTTCTTTAAAAAACACGAAGGAGTTTCCCCTAGTGAATTTAGAAATGCACAATTGGAGGCTGGTTAATCTGAATAAATGAGTGAAAACATCCCATTTTTAGTGCGAAAAGTTACAAAAGGGATAAATTGCCAACTCCTCAGGAAATACCGCTAATCAATAAGCGATGAAGACGAGTGATCTTTGTAATGTCAATAAGACATAACACAAAAAAACAAAGATTATGAGCACATTTAATGTACCAACAAGAGAAGAAGTTTCAGCAAACAACCAAGCTATTTTTGATAACCTAAAAGGTCAGGTAGGATTCGTTCCAAACTTATATGCAACAATGGCGTATTCTGAGAACGCTTTGGGAGATTACCTTCAGTTTCAAGGAGCAAAAACCTCACTTTCCAACAAAGAAAAAGAGATTGTAAATCTCGTAGTGAGCGAAGTAAACGGATGTAAATACTGTCAATCAGCTCACACAGCGATTGGTAAAATGAACGGCTTCACGGAAGAACAAACCATCGAATTGAGAGGTGGATCGGCATCTTGGGATGCGAAATATGACGCCCTCGTGAAACTCTCGAAAGAGGTG
>JBFHGY010000295.1:0-4858 GCA_041582905.1 Crocinitomicaceae bacterium
AACCGTATTTCCACTCATTGTATAGCTGAAATCAGCGCTACATGGTGTGTTGATCGTGCTATCTTGGACGGTTACCAATTGACAAATGGTATCGGCACAAAATCCTCCAAGGGAATCTGAATAATAAGCGTACAAACAAATATCATACGTACCTGCTGCAGCATACGTGTGAGACGGGTTGAAGGCCTGCGAAGAACTTCCATCGCCAAAATGCCAGTTGTAATTAAATGTTCCCGAAGATAAATTCGTCAGTTGAACCGTATTTCCGGAGACCGAATAGGAGAAGTTTGCTGCGCATTGAGCCTGCGAAATAAACGCTGACAAAACAATGCTTGCTAAAAGGATGAATTTTTTCATGATTTGAAAATTTAGGTTTCTATTTAGATAGATACCTCTCACATCCAAAGCGCTGCATGAGAATTAAAAAAATATGAATTAAAAGTAAAAACGATAGCCTACTCGGATTCCGTATCTACGTCGGAGCGACTCGTAGTTCAAGGAAGGCGTGGATTGGTTGGTCACTCCTAACTGCATCCATGGTTCGACATAAACAGAATGATGATTTCCAAAGCGATACAGATATTTTACCGATCCTCCCACAGATAACATTCCACTTGTATGATATCCTTCTTGGGCATCGATGGCAAAATTGGATGTATCAGGAAGTACAACTCCTGTATTTCTTCCGAAAAGACTTACTGCTCCACCTACCGAAAACTCCAATGCGCTTCGCGGACTGAGTGGCTGCGTCCAATTGAATTGGAATGGAAGCGTGAAAATTCGATAGGTATTCACTCCAATCGTTGACGAAACAACCGATGAATCATAAACACTCGTATGAGTGGTATAGGTTGTATCAAATGTTGCCGTATCCACTGTAAACGTGATCGAATCTACCACCGTATAGGTTACGATTTGTTCGCTATCGTATTGGTAATTTTCGCGTGCCGCATTGTAGTGAATCCCACTTCCAAAGGAGAAGCGGTCGGTAAAATGATAGTTCACTCCGAATCGCGCATCCCAACTGTATTGATTAGAGGCTGCGTCGTTGAGCGCTGCAATGATGAGTGGATCCGTTAATTTTGACGATGGCACATTTCTAAATTTCGACATTCCAACGGAAGCTTCAAGAGAGAATGCCTTCCACACTGGAGACTTTACCGCAGGTAATTCTTCCTCTTCGGACGTCACCAAGAGTCCTTTTGGTTGATAAAATGGAAGTACTGGCTTTAGAGGCAGTCCATCCAATTGTTCAGAGTCATCCGTAGATGATCGAGTTCCGGAATCCGACAACTCGCCATTTTCTTTTTCATCTCCACGTGTGACTGAAGTATTTTCTCCATCCGAAGCCCCAGTTTTACGAGAAGATCCACTTGTTAACAAATTCTTTGAATCGTCTGAATTTCCAGACAAGGAATTTCCAGTACCTGATCGTTTAGATGTTGATTGCCCCGTTTCCTTCGTTTGTCCTTCAGATTCGGAGCGATTTACTTTCGATTTTCCATCATCGGATGAAACATTTGTTCGACCCAAAGAAGAACCCAATGACGTATTCATTTTTTGAGCACTTCCATCTGATGTTGATTGACCATTTAATTCGGTACGAGACACTGCTGCTTCATTATCGTGAATATTCCCGTCCGATTTATCAACCTGGTTTCTACTAGCGGAATTCGCATTACTCGTCGAATTGTCAACCTCAGATGCTCTCAGTTGTTCCGTTTTCGATGAATCCTGAGCCATCAGTTCTCCAGAACTTTCGTCATCAGCAACCAAGAAATAAGTTCCAACCGCCAATAAAATAGCTCCCAATATTCCAAGTGCTAACCACAAAAAGAATCGTTTTCTTTTTCCTGTTGACAAGGCAGATGACGTTGACTCCCATACGCTTGCGGGAGGAGTCATTTCGAACCCTTCCAACTTCTCCCGAATGAGACGATCTATGTTACTAGGCTCTTTCGACATATTCCTTTGTTTTTGGTTGAAGCATTTCCATCAAAGCTTGGCGTGCGCGCGTCAATTGTGAACGAGACGAACCTTCGCTAATTCCCAATTTTTCAGCAATTTCTTTATGGCTGTACCCTTCGAGTGCATACATATTGAATACTAAACGATAACCGTTGGGAAGTTCGCTAATTTTTTTCAGAATGTCTTCTGCATTCAATTCGCTTAAAATGGATTCCTGCGAGGAAATTTCTGGGGCTTTTTCTATATCATGTTGATCGATTTTCTTGACAGTGTTTTGATAATGGCGGATAGCCACGTTTACGGCAATGCGCTTGATCCAGCCTTCAAAAGACCCTTTATCCTGAAATGTTTCTAACTTATTAAACACGCGTATAAATGTTTCCTGAAGGATGTCTTTGGCATCCTCCTCGTTTTTAGCATAGCGATAGCAGATAGGATACACTTTGCACGAATATCTATCGTACAATACTTTCTGATACCGAGCTTTGCCTTTCTTGCATTTCTCGATCAGCCGTGTATCGCTAATTGTTATCATTTTCAGGTTCTATCTTCATAGATACAGCGAATTACATAAACGCTGCATGGGTTTTGAAAAAAGACGTGTTTTTTTTGAAATAAGTTCGTCTTGTGGTTTATTTTTTTCACCACAAAGGCACTACTTGACTCTGTCAAGACACAAAGCTGTGTTTATTTTCACCACATAGAACGCATAGATACATAGGGTGGTATGCTTAATTTCTTTGTGTTTCAACATCTATTTAAACCACGTGAATCTATGTGTGCTCTATGTCTCTATGTGGTTTATTTTTTTCACCACAAAGACACTACTTGATTTCAACCCAACAAAAAAGGGCATTTCATCAATGAAACGCCCTTCTTATTTCCTTAGAAAATATCTTAATTCGATGGGAACTCAAAGTTCGACATGTCTACTTCGTAAATGTCAATACTTGCTTTTGACCCAACGAGCTCATATCCTGAGACAAATGCCTTCTTCATTTCTGGTGAGTACACAAAATGTGTATCGTTGTTTACCGAGTTAATCCCGATTCCGAGATTCACAGGTGTTCCCCACTCGCCTCCTTTGTTTTCAACAACATATACATCTAGTCCTCCCATCCCAACGAGTCCGTTCGAGCTAAAGAATAAATAGCGCCCATCTGGTGTGATGAATGGAGTCGTTTCACGGCCCGTTGTGTTAATTCCTTCAGGGAGTGGCTTTGCTTCACCCCAATTATTTCCTTCTCTTTCTACCATGTAGATATCGGTAGAACTTTTATCCCCCTTTCGGTCGGTTACGAAGTACATCGTATTTCCATCCGCTGTTAAGGTCGCTGAACCTTCAAAGTAAGAAGTATTGATGGATTTGTTTTTAATGATTTTCGGTGTGTTCCAAGTTCCTTTGTTATTCTTTTTGATCTCGCAGATATCAGAACCTCTCGTTGTTTTCTTTTCTTCTGTGAACGTAGTATTCAAGGTCATGATTCCTGTTAATCCGTCTGGAGAAACATAATTCAAGGCATCGAATCCATCCGAATTCAATTTACCCAATTCGTTCGTTGCTTCTCTCCACTCTCCCGACTCTGCATCATACGTGCATCTGTAGGTATCCTCGAAATAACGCTGATCATCTGGATTTAATCCTCCACCGGTAGTGTTACTTCGACGAGAAGTGAAATAAACTGAAGGCAAATCTCCCAAAAGTACGACGTTGTAATCGTCATAACCTGAGTTGATATCTCCCTTTAAACGAACACGTTCTTCGTGTTTTTCGCTTTTTGCCATTTCCGCCAACGCAAATTCACATTGAGCGATTTGGTGATCAACCAACAACTCTGCGGCTCTTCGCTTTGGCAATCGATCCTTCGCTTTTTGGAAATTAATGATGGCTGTATCGATGTTTCCCAATCGATGGTAGCAGGTACCCAAAATGAAATACACCTCATCATCGGTTTTATCCGATCCAGCTTTCTCAGCTTCTAATGCGTATTTTAAGGAATATCCAAAGTTGTCCATTCGGTAGTGACATTTGCTAATCCAGAAAGAAGCTTTCCAACTATTTGGATCTTTTACTGAGGCTTGTCTGAATTTAATCAGAGCATCTTTCATTCTACCTTCCATAAAAAGTGTACGACCTTCCTCGATCAGATATGCAGCAGCCGTTTTATCGACAATACTCGTAGTAGAATCTGGTGGAGTAGATAGTGCGAATGCGCTTGAGTTAGCAGTGAACAATAGCACAAATACGGCTACTACTCGGATCCAATTTTTCATAGATATTATTTTTGGTTTTCCTGTGAGGTACAAAAGTTATGCAAAAAAACGAAAATTTGGCAGAATCTATCAAAATTCTTCGTCTTCTTCTTCCTCATCTTCTTCGTATTCATCCTCATATTCATCGATCTCTTCCTCTTTGTACGAATGTTCATTCGTTGAAAGATCGACCAAATCATCCATGGCAATGGTAGCAGCGATGATGGCTAAAATAGGCGCCGCTGATGCACAAATCCAGAGTACAAGATTGAGTAAAAAGTTTCCTGAAGCAGCGAAAAAGTTCTCTCCAAAATTGGAGAAATTGAACAGCACAGAGATATCGACAGGAACAAGAATGAGAATGGAGTAAATCGCACCAATGGCAACAGCTAATCCTCTGTTTTCACGCACAAACGCAATACTCTGATCCATCGAAAGTCGTCGTCTTTCATTGATGTAATCCAAAAATGAGAATCCGTAGTAGTAGAATCCAATGGCGAAGGTGAGGTAAAAAATGGGAGATGATTTCGGGTCTTCCCAACCGATGAACGACACAATCAAAATGATAAGGAAGAAGAAATATTCCCACATCAAGTTTCGAATGATGATGCGTATTGCACGCTTCACATCACTCACC
>JBFHGY010000296.1:0-4857 GCA_041582905.1 Crocinitomicaceae bacterium
GATGGTGAAATTGTGGTAATTTCGGAGTGATTAAATATGATTATTGACAGCGGAAACGGTCCAAAGCTTTACCAAATCAACAGACGAAAGGAGTAGATCTTCCGCTCTGTAACATCAGTCTCATTTGATCACATTCAAAAACGGTATTTTCACCCAAAGCCAAAATGTTGATCATGAAATACGTACTTTTTTCCCTTCTTGCTTCTTCTCTACTCATCGCTAGTTGTGGACAAGAAAACACTTCATCCGTAACAGAAGTAGAAACTCCAATTGAAGAAATCGACACAATCGATTACCTCAAAGAAGGTCAACAGATTGCTACCCAATCGCAAATGGTTTTAGGTCAAAACTTGATGAAGGCGATCAAGTCGCGAGGAACAGAATATGCGGTGGGTTTCTGCTCGAACGAAGCGATTCATTTGACGGACAGCATGGCACTTGAACTCAATGCAAAAGTGAAACGTGTTTCAGACAAGTATCGCAATCCGAACAACAAAGCAAATGAGGAAGAATTGGCGTACATCGAACAAGCGAAGACAATTCTTTCAGAAGGAAAAACGATCAAACCTCAATTATCAGAAGTAGGAAATAAGCGTATTGGCTATTACCCGATTCTGACCGATAAACGCTGTATGCAATGCCATGGAACGCCAGAATCGGAAATTTCTCCTACAACTTTATCAAAATTAAGCGATCTTTATCCAAACGATCTTGCCAAAGGGTATGCACCAGAACAATTACGTGGCATTTGGGTCGTTGAAATGGATAAAGCTAACTAATATGAGAAACCTCCTTCTTTTCGCTCTTCTTGTTGCCTCGTGCACACCGACTGATTCAAAAGATGAAACCAAAAAATCAAGCGATACAAGTAATCAAGAACCGAAGGAAGTCACCATGCTTGATTTTCAATTATTGGTCGATTCGGCCGATGTTGAAGGTTCCATCCTTATCTTAAGCAACAATGTTCTCTACTCCAACAACTTTGATTGGGCAAGGGAAAGACACATTCCTGCGTCGACCTTTAAAATTCCCAATTCGATCATCGCACTGGAGCTAGGCATTTTGGAAAATGATAGTTCCGTCATTCAATGGGATGGTGAGCCGCGGTTCATGAAGAGCTGGGAGCAAGATCTATTCTTCCGTGATGCTTTTCATCTTTCTTGTGTCCCTTGTTATCAGGAAATTGCACGTGAAGTAGGTGTTGAGCGAATGTTAAAAAAAACGGATGCACTCAATTTTGGCGAGTTAGACATCGATAGCTCCAATATCGATCAATTCTGGTTAACAGATGACGCTCAAATCAGTCAGTTTGAAGAAATCGATTTCCTGAAGCGATTCCATGAGCATCAATTACCCATTTCTGACCGTACGTATGAAATTATGAACCGAATGATGATCATTGAGAGCAATGATCGCTATACGCTTCGTGGAAAAACGGGTTGGTCAGATAATGGAAAAGAAAACAACTGTTGGTTTGTAGGCTCGGTTGAATCAGAAGGAACCATTCATTACTTTGCGACCAATATTACTCCTGACTACGATGCTGACATTAGTACGATTGTTTCCATTCGAAAGGAAATAACGCGTAAAGCGTTGAAACAACTCGGAATTGTATAAAAAAGAAACCCGCAACCATTCGCTGCGGGTTCCAAATATCTCGATAAAAAAGTGTTAGTTCTTCACGATGCGAAGTGTCGCTTTTGCTCCTGTTCGATCAGATAACTCCACGAAGTACACTCCTGAAGGTTGATTCAATTCGAATTGCGCAGTAACAATGTTCTCAAACGATACCGTTTGAACGCGCTTTCCATCCAATGCAATAATATGAACATCTAACACATCTTGCAATTCCGTGAATTCCAAATGAACAATTCCATTCGTTGGGTTCGGATACACACTCAACAAACCTTCTAACGAATTTTCAATTAAACCGATCGTGGTAATCGCAACGCACGCCGACGTATCCGTACATGAGTTTTGCGTCACCTCTACTGCATAATTCCCATTCGTCGTTGGAGCAAACGTCGCATTCGTTTCTCCTGAAATAGCGCTCATTCCATTGTCACAATCCAACCATTGGTACGTCGCTCCTGTAGCATCTGCAGTAATTACATTACTTGCAACGGTAGTTCCAAGGTCAACGGTGTTTACGGTTAAATCAAGTGTTACCACCGAATCACATCCTGTAGAAGCTCCTCCCACAAAGGTGTACGTTGCCGTGTTATTACTCGTTGAATATGTATTTCCATCTACCCAAACAAAATCTCCACACGATGACTGAACATCTGTTGCTGTTACATCATTGTTGACGGTAAGATCCAGCGTAACGATGGAATCACATCCCGTTACAGCAGCTCCTGGATACGTATACGTTGCCGTATTATTGCTTGCAGAATAGGTATTTCCATCAATCCACGTATAGTCTCCACACGATGTTTGGACATCCGTTGAAGTCGCAGGACCATTTACGGTGAGGTTCAATGTTACAATCGAATCACACCCATTTGCTGCACCACTCGGAATGGTATGCGTAGCTGTGTTATTACTCGAATTGTAAGTATTTCCATCGATCCAAGTGTACGATCCACAGGACGACAATACATCTGTTCCTGTAGCTGGCTGAAGAAGTGTAAAATCAAGCGTTACTACAGAATCGCAGCCGTTTGTAGCACCACCAGGAATTACATGTGTTGCTGTGTTATTGCTGAAAGAATACGTTGTTCCGTTGATCCATGTAATTGGTGAGCATGACATTTGCGTATCCGTTCCATACACTACTCCAGCTTGTTGGTTGTTCGAAGTAATTGTTGCTCCCGAAGCGATCCAGTTCGATGTGCTTCCTGAAAGTGTAAAGCCATTCAATGTACCTGGATATAAGTTGTTGGATTCAGGAAGCGTCGTTACTCCAGTGTTTGTTCCTCCTGCAACACCCTCATTGAAATGATAATTGGCAATTAAATTGGTTTGTGCTGTAATGTACTGCGATGTAGCACCTCCTAAAATTTGACATGGTGTACGCGCTACGTTCCAGATACGAAGTTCATCGATTCTACCAGGGAAATATTGGGCGTTATTCGTTCTACTTCCAATGGTCATGCTGTTATTGTTCCCCGTTGAAGAACTTCCTCCCGCACTTGTAGATTGAAGGACACCATCGAAAAAGATCTCAATTTGTTGTGTCGAACCTCTCCACGTACATGCGACATGCGTCCATTGGTTAGCTGGAATTCCCGCAGTTGTTACAGCCGATGTAGTATTACTCACGTAAAAGTAGATGACATTTCCCGTTGCAATTGACATGGATACGAAGTTGCTCGCATCCAACTGAGCGAACATGATACGTGCGAACGTATTTCCTTCTGGATAGACCCACGCTTCTATGGTAAAGTCGTTTCCAGGGATATTGTTGAAGATAGAAGGTAACGGTGCCGAAACATTGTTATTTGTACCGTTAAAATGCAAGCAATTCCCTGGTGATTGAGAAAAACTTGTTGTTGCAAAAAATGCAAAGAAGATAGTAAGTAAGCTTATTTTCATGTGATAGTATTTTTGAATAAAAATACATCATTTACTACCAACCTTAAAATCTTTCTACTCCTTTATTATTGGTAATTCCACAAAAGACGGATGAACCTCATTCCGCATAATTTCATAGGTAGGCTTTCCATTCTTCGGACACTTATCAAAAATGCTCTTATCCGCTCCAGCAATCGCAATACGAATGGAATGCCCCTTTTTGATGAGAACTGATGTGGGCCACATCTTGAAAACGACTTCAGTCACTTCTCCTTTCTCCATCCATTGCGCGTCTTCTTCATTGAAAGAGTGCATGTTAAAGGTTGAATCGCTTTCCGTTGCCTCTTTTCGATGAATCAGACGGAGACCGCCTTCAGTGATGTAGGAACTTTTTCCATTCTCATCAACATCTTCGAGATACACTAACACCGCTCCATCCTTGTGCGTGGAGGTTAAATTCAGACGTACAACAGGCGTTCCTGTAATTTGCAGATCTTCAGAAACAGGATCAGATGTATACGTCAACATGCGCTCATCCATTTCATTTCGATTGTCCAAATTTTTCACAGGTCCTCCCATTTGTGTCGTCCAACGATTGTGCTTACTCGTGTACGTTCCAAAATCAACTTTATACTCGTCACTTCCTGTGTCACCAATTGGTTGTTGCTCATTCAAGCCTCCATTTTCTTGAAAGAAGAAAGGTGTTTTCACCGTCTGCGGGATCGGCCATACATCCGTTTCATGGTATTTCTCTTCTCCCATGTTGAAATAACGTACTGTGGGCCAATCTTCTACTCCTTTGTCTATTCCCTTGAGATAATGATCAAAGAAATCCAATTGAAGTTGATTTTGAACCTCAATTCGTGGCTCAGGATAAAGCAAGCTATCGACTACAGTAAATGGACTCGCGTGACTCCATCCTCCGTGAGAAGTCGACATAAAAAGGACTTTCTGCGGATTACTGAAATGCTCCAACCGTTGAATGGTTCCTTCTGCCGTTCCAGCATCCATCCAACTCGTGAGCACAAACATCGGAACTTGAGACGCTTCTATTTGCTCTTTCCAATGAACAGGAGAACAAATTTCGTAATTGTAGCTACCGAAATCCGTATCTCTGAATTCTCCATCTTTTACCGATTTGTACACGCGCATGTTCTGCTTGTGTTCTTTCAAAGCTAGTTTCAACGAATCTTCCGATACAGGACGAATGGATCCTCCCACAAACATAGAACGATTTCTGTCCAACATACGAACATACAATCCCCATTTCTTGATGAACTTACTCGCGATCAATCCATACGGTCGAGCAGGACTTCGATACAAATCAAAATCGGACCAGCC
>JBFHGY010000297.1:0-4841 GCA_041582905.1 Crocinitomicaceae bacterium
ACTACTATCTATTGAAAACGACACCTTCCAACGAAACATGTCGGATCACGATCAATTCGTGCGAGATCACGCCTATAAAATCGATGGACAAACGACGGAAAGGTACTATGACTTTATTCGATCGTTAGCTAACGATTGAGTTGATCACTTACGCCACCTCTTTTCTTGCCTGTTTCCAATCCCAGAATAACATTCCTCCGATCATCAACAAGATCAAAACAGATCCAACTGTTGCCATTGTTTCGGCTGTGTGGAATTTAGGTAAATCAAACTTGAATTCAATTTTGTGCTTTCCGCCGTCAACTTCTAATCCTCGAAGTGCGTAATTGGCATTCAAGATTTCTGTTTCTTTCCCGTCCACAAATGCTTTCCAACCATCTTCGTAATACATTTCAGAGAACACAATGAATTGCTTTCCTTTTAGATCAGCTGAGTATGAAATGGCATTTGGAGCGTAGCTCGTCATTTTGACTTCTCCTTCTTGTGTGAACTCTTTCTTACTCAACTTCTTCGCTTCTGATTCAAGCATTAACGCCTCTTTAGCTGGATCAAAACGATCATCCAACGTAATTGTCACCAACGACTTAAATGAACGCGTCGTATCAATATCCAAGGTCTGCATCGGAACCAACTCCGTTACACCATTCGCATCCATTGCGAAGGATACCGTTTGCCCTACCTGCAAGCCATTTGTAAGCGACACTTTAATCGTATCCTTTCTTGGACGATTTGTTTGAAGATCCATTCGGTCTACAACGTATTGAAGTTGTTCTCTACCGTACACTTCAGCCTCCTCTTTCGGCTCACCGTTCACTAAAAACGCACCTTCCCCCGTATTTTTAACGGTAAACTCACTTCCAAGCGCACGGATTTCTTCATCCGCTGTTGGATAGGTTTCGACTTTTGATACAAGCCATGCATTACCTAGTGCGGTTCTATTTGGAGAAACTTGTCCACCTTGAATGATGTATTTCACATTCAACATGTCTAGTACCTTGTTATTCATAGAATACAAATGGAACTCTGCCAAGTTTTGGAACTTACGTAATTTCGCTCCGTGGTATCCACCAATTGACTTATGGAAATAAGACGCTCGAGAACTACCGAATGCACCATCTGTTTCGAAAACGCGGTAATTCGTATTGGCGTTCAATGCCGCAAAACGGTAAGAATCTTCCACTCTCGTTTGAAACTTGCGCGCATATTCCTTTTCTTTAGCCTTGTCTCTCCCCTTTTTCTTAGCAGATTCGATTTTTGCCTCTAGTGCAGGATTTTCTTTTAGTTCATTTTCGAGAATCAAGTTATCTGCAGGTGTTGCTGCCAAAGGATAAGCTCTTTCTGCTTCAGGCACCCAGTGAACGTACTCTCTATCTCGTTTATCTCTCATTTCCAGCGTACCGATGTAGTTGGTATCAACACCTACAAAATCGATAAGCATTAACACAGCCAATCCACCTGTGATGGCAATCGAAGGAATTGATGTATAAAAGAACAACGCAATAATTCCTATACCAAAAATGGCGAATATGATCGATCTCGTTGTGGAATGATCGAACACCTCTTTTCTGAAGCTTCGAATCACTTCGGAACCTTCCATACTCGATGCAACTTGGGCATCAATGAAGGATTTCAACTCTTGCGGATTTGTTAGATTAATTCCACGCTGTTGCTGGAACATTTGTACCTCTTCAGGAGTCAACTGCTGAAGTTGACGCATTATCTGATTTCCAATCGCCTCTTCACTATTCGCTTCAATTTCTGCTTGGGAAGCATATACATTATCTAATCCAACGAATTTCAAGCCCAAAAGGAATACGAGAAACGCACCAGAAACAATTAAAAACTTTTTGCTTTGCCCCTTTAGGTTTTCACGTTCATCATAGAATTTTTGAAGAATCATCACGGCAACTACCGGGAATGTTAGTTCCAGCAGAATTAGAATGATCGTTACTGTTCTGAAACTTGAATAAAGAGGAACGTTATCAATGAAGAAATCTGTCAAGCCCATGAAGTGTTTCCCCCATGAGAGCATAAGCGCCAAAGCGGAAACAGCGAGATACACCCACTTAATTCGATCCTTCAAGAAGACCATTCCTAGCAAAGCCAATAAAACGGTAATTACCCCCAAATAAACCGGTCCAGATGTAATGGACTGTTCTCCCCAATACAAACGATTCCCTAGGATATTTGAAATCTCATCACGTGAATAATCACCTTCCTCTGCCATTTCAGCAAACTGCGTTTCAACAATAGGGAAACTATTGTGCGAGCCCTTCACATAAGGCGAAACAAGGGTAAATGATTCATCGATTCCATAACTCCAATTCGTGATGTAATCTTTATCCAAACCTTTCGCGGCCTTTACTTTTGAACCATCTGGCGAAATTGATAAGTCATTTGCTCCACGAATGGTGTGCTTAGCGTACTGATTCGTCATGGAAATACTTCCATAGTTAATGAAGAGTGCAACGAGGTACCCAACAAGTAATCCCGCCGTGGCGAATCCGAACTTTTTGAGTGTTTTCTTTTGAAACGCTTCAATAGCAAAGTAAATTCCAAGTCCCACCAATAAAAACACCATATAATAGGTTACCTGGTAGTGGTTTTGTGATAATTCAAATCCCATAAAGAGAGCAGACAAAATTGCTCCCCATTTCCAATTCTTTCGATAGGCATAGATAAACGCTCCAAGAACAGTAGGCAAAAATGCAACAGCTAAGGCTTTGGAGTTATGTCCAGCTTGAAGAATGACAATTTCATAACTCGCAAATGCGAATGCGACAGCGCCAATGAACCCAACCAGCGGTTTGAGCCTAAGAAATAACGCAAAAATGTAAAAACCAATAAGATGCAGTAGGAAAACTCCCACAGGAGATGGAAACACATTGATAAATGAGCTCGTGATGTATTTAAAGATATTTCCTCCGTACACCACAGATATTTGCACGGCTGGCATTCCACCAAACATAGCATTTGTCCACAAGGGTTCCTTTCCTGTTTCTTCCCGAAAGTGAACAATTTCATTCGACATCCCCTTGAATTGCTCAACGTCATGTTGTTTCAACCCATAATCCTCAAACTGCAGTGAGAAATACATTCTTCCAATGATAAAAAATGCAACTATGACTGCTAAGTGTATCCAGTTGTTTTTGAAGAATAATTTGACGTGATCCATAAGGCTTTCTTGTTTGGTTATTTAGTTGGTATCGTGAGTTCCCCCTTGATAAATGAATAGTTCTTTATGTTTTGCTTGTCAACAAAATAAAAATCTTGCGAATAGTCAAGTAGTCGTTGTTCGTCTACAGGTAGCAATGCATTATCCTTTAGTATAAATGCATTAAAACCATTATCTACTAAGTTGGAATATACGTTTTTTCTGTTTTCATCACCATTTAGTTCAATTTGAATAATAGGACGATGTTTCTTGATTACATTGATTAGTGACGCAATGGCAAACTGTTCGAATCCTTCAATATCACATTTCATGAAATCAAGTTTCTCCAAATCTTTGAAGGTTTCATCTCCCTTATCCATCTGAACGTCAAAGCTGAGTTCTTTGTTGTGCTCCGCAGCTGATGTTTCATCCACTACTTTACTCAATCCATGTCTCACAATGCCATCCTTTATTGGGATAACCATTTTCACTTGTTGCTTCTCGGAACCGAGTGCCATTTGAAACATTTGGACGTTTTTACACGACCTCGTATTTCGACGCCACACCTTTACGAAAAGTGGAATCGGTTCTACGCAGTAGACCTTCCCTTTGGATGCTTGTCTACTCAAAACAGTCGAGTAATACCCAAGGTTCGCGCCAATATCCATGGCAACGTAATCTGGCTGAATAATTGTCTTAAGAAAGTGAATTTCAGGATATTTCTTCTTGAAGAAGTTCAACGAAATCATTCGAATGTAAATCGCACTGATCAGGAAAAGATAGTTTTCAACCCCCAATAGTTTTGTAAGAAACCTTCTTATTGCCTTCATTCACGTGTTAAGTTTGACCGCTAAAGCTAATCAATTTCCTCATAATCGACATCTTCTACATCGCCAGCATTGCTTCTACCGTTTTTCAAGATTGTTGTCTTTCCGAGATTTTTAGCGGTTTTTTCTCGAGCCTTACGGATTTTATTTTCCCGATCCTTCATCTGCTGCTCATCTGCCATGTTTCGTTTGGCATTCATAAGTTGCCCAATAAAACGAAGCAATACAAAGACACCAATAATGATGAGTACCGTTCGGATTAAACCCGTAAAACTCGCTTCAACCATTCGCTATTTCGATAAGTGCATGTTTCTTTCTGAGAAAATCTTACGGAAGAAAGGATCACGTAAATCTTTAATGAAACGAATTGCTTCACCTGTAGACTTCATTTCTGGTCCTAATTCCTTTTTCACATCTGGGAATTTCGAATAAGAGAACACTGGAATTTTTACCGCGTATCCTTCTTTCTTAGGATTGAAATTGAAATCCGTTACTTTCTTATCCCCGAGCATCACCTTCGTTGCGTAATTCACGTATGGCTCGTCGTATGCTTTCGCGATGAATGGAACAGTACGAGAAGCTCTTGGATTCGCTTCGATCACATATACAACGTCATCTTTAATGGCAAACTGAATGTTCATCAATCCCACCGTTTTCAGCTCTACCGCGATTTTCGTTGTGATATCGATAATTTGCTGCATCACTAGATCTCCAAGGTTATATGGAGGAAGAACTGCGTATGAATCTCCAGAGTGAATTCCTGCAGGTTCTATGTGCTGCATTACTCCAATGATGTATACATTCTCACCGTCACAAATCGCATCTGCTTCCGCTTCAATCGCTCCACCAAGGAAGTGATC
>JBFHGY010000298.1:0-4833 GCA_041582905.1 Crocinitomicaceae bacterium
CAGAAGGAACGCCTGCGGGAGGAACATATTCTGGACCTGGAGTAACGGCTGGAGTTTTTGATCCAGCGATTGCCGGAATTGGAACATGGACCGTTCAATATGATTACACAGCGACGAACACTTGTTCGAATTCAGATGTGGCTGTCATACAAGTTACCGAATGTTTAGGGATAGATGAGAATCAAAAAATTGACTTTACGCTTTATCCAAACCCAGTGGAGAGTGCATTTACACTGATTTCAGAAGAGAGCTTTGAAAGCGTATCTCTGAAGGATGTGAATGGTCGATTGATCCGCATGATTGAAGCGAATACACTCGTGGATGTTTCTGGTTTAGCTTCAGGAATCTACATCGTAGAAATGAAACACAATGGACAGGTATATTCGGAGCGAATGATGATTAAATAAATCAAAAAAGTAATTACAACAAAAAGCCCCAACTCTTCTGAGCTGGGGCTTTTCAATTCTTTTAATATCGAACTATTGCTTCACGAAAGAATCTGTGATGATCGCACCAGAGTTTGTTCTAACTCGGTAAATGTATCGTCCAGTGTTCAAGTTAGAAACGTCAACAGAAGTTGTGTTTTCAGTTTCCAATACTACACGTCCGTCCAAAGCAACAATTGAAATGCTTTCTACTTCTTCGTTTGCTTCGATGTTCAATACGTTCACTGCAGGGTTTGGATAAACCGAAACTTCAGCAGACAACTCAGCAACACTTGAAGTACCTCCAATGAAGAACAAATCAGCGTTGTTTGTTGGATCTGTTTCATCTGGATCATTTCCTGTAAGTGCAGCCAAACCAGTACCGTAGCAAATAACGATTACGGTATCTCCATTAACAAAAGAAGAAAGATCGAAATCGTTTGATCCTGTTGTTAATGCAGCACCTGGTGCTAAGTCTGATTGAAGAAGGAATCCTGAAGCTTGACCAGCTACGTTTGTAAGGCTGTAAGCGGCTTGCGTTCCTCTCGTGTACCCTACGAATAACGTATCTCCAGCAAGAAGTGTTGAAGGACCGTTGTTAGTAATTGTAAATTCAACAGGTACTGCTGCTGATGCCGCTTGTGTTGAACCAGAAGCTGGTGTAACTAGGTTTACCTCAAGGTCAAAACCTTGTGAAAATGCAGTTGCTGAAATCGCAACAGCTGCGATAATAGAGTAAATTTTCTTCATAAATGAAATGTTAGTTGTAATTATTAATTCCGCCCGAAACTACTAAAAACACTATAAAAAAGCGAGTTTAAACTGAATAAAAAACCCCAAGCTCGTCAAAGCTTGGGGTCAGATTATTTAGAATAACCATTCATTATGACGATCATTTCGATTGCAAGGGCGAAATGAACACAACACGAAAATAAGGTCTTCGATGAAGCTTATAAAAAAACGAACACTCTTTTCTGTGAACGGTTACAAAAGCGCTATGAATGAACTTTATGCATCCTTAATTTCTTCTCGACCATCTGCGTGAATGGCAAATCTTCCTTTCGATTTATCGTGTACTTGATCGTAGCGTTCCCACGGCCAACCACCAAATTGTGTGGCGTGATAATCCTCAAACGCTTCCTGAATTTCTTGGCGCGAATTCATAACGAATGGACCGTGTTGCACAACAGGTTCGTTAATCGGTCTCCCTTGAAGAATGAGAATTTTTGAGGTTTCTCCTCCGTTATTGAACACCAGTTTTTCGGTTGGATCCACTTCTGCTGCGTGATAATGAGGGATGGTTTCGTCATAAATAGACAAGTCATTCCCTTCGTAATAATAGACTGTTCTGTTAATGCCTTCGCCTGCAGCACCCAATTCAAAGGTTCCGTTTGGATCCAGATGGACATTAAAAACACCGACGGCATTATTTTCGTCAGCTGCCCAAGAGTTCGGCGGCGGTGTTGGTGCGTTTTGACTGTTGAGCTTGCCGGCAATCACTTCAATGCGCACTCGACCTTCATCCAATTCGACGATCGGAAGATCCTCTTTCCACAGCATTTTGAAATGAGGTTCCACCATTTTACTCTTTTTCGGGAGGTTCAGCCAAATCTGGAATAACTCCATGTCATTTCCTTTATCAGAATGGATCAATGGAAACATTTCTGAGTGCTGTACACCTTTTCCTGCTGTCATCCATTGTACATCTCCGTTTCCGTAACGACCAGCGGCACCTGTGGAATCGGCGTGATCCACCATTCCTTCGCGCACAACGGTAATGGTCTCAAATCCTCGATGCGGATGCCCAGGAAAGCCAGGAATTGTACTTCCGTGGTACATGCGCCAACCATCCTTTAAGATGAAGTCCTGACCGATATGTCTTCCTTTCAAATGTTCTGGGTCGGGAGCCATTTGATCGTTTCCAACAGGGAATTTATCTTCATGATGGACGCAAAACAAAAATGGATCCGCGGTTTCCCATTGAAACCCGAGAGCTCTGGTTCGTTGAACAATTTTCTTCATTTTTTCTTCTCCTTTCGTTGAAGGGCGATTTTCTGTTTTTGCCGCACTTAAGAGAGGTAGCGCGGCAATTCCTCCGAGTAATTTTCCAATAAAACTTCTTCTTTGTTCACCCATAGTATAATTGTTTACCATGGTAAATATACAACTTTTTCCTCAGTTCAAATAGGTTAAAATTAGGGCGTTCATCGTTAAATCTGTTCAAAATGGCACATCGAACAGTCACGAAGTACACGAAAGTCGATCAAAACCGTAAGCCAGTTGTGTGATTTTAATGAATGTGTGAAATCTAGCAAAGCGTGTTTGTTTTTAAAGTGTTGATAAATAGCAATATAACAGTTAATTTGAGTTCAATCAAAACATAACCATTATGAAAAAAACAATTACACAATTAGCCGTAGTCATTACCTTTTTAATGCTTGGTTCGGTGAGCTATGCGCAATGTACAGGGTCGGTGTACATCAAAAACGCATCCAATGACGATTGGATCGTGAGTTACTACAATCAAGACTTGCTGGTACCAGCGCAAACAGATGCTAATCTAGGTTACATCAACATGAGTCCAACAATTGGCCGTGGGGTTTTGCTTAATAGCAATCCGAATGATTGTAATCACAAATTCCAAACGAATCCAGACACATGGAATCCAACATGTACCCTAGGAACAGGAACTGTTTATTATGAAGCAACACTCGATTTGAACGGGTGCTACAATGATGGACAAATCTATATTTATTAGTCAACAAGGACAAAAGACGAAAAGGCTGCATCGAGAGATGTGGCTTTTTGTTTTTGGGTGCTCATTAACCGTCTGACCTATGTGTGCTTTATGCTCTATGTGGTTTATTTATTCCACCACAATGTCACAACTTGACTGTGTTAAGCCACAAAGCTGTGTTTATTTTCACCACATAGATACATAGGGTTGTATACTTAATTTCTTTGTGTTCCAACATCCATTTGAACCAAGGAAATCTTTGTGATTTATTCATTCCACCACCAACCCATTATGGATGGATATAAAAATCGAAGCCAGGCCCAGTTTTCATCAGAAAAGTATCAAAATACTACTTCGAATTCATCTTCCAAACCAACCACCCAATTCCAATCACAAAGTGTGCGATCACGACGGTTATTATCACTATGGCTGTAGTGCTCATAATTCCTTTTTAGATAAAGGTATGTCAGGGAAGGTTAATATAGTGTAACATGCATTACCTTTGCAGCATGTTGAATCAGCAAGATACCATTTGTGCCCTCGCTACAGCGAATGGAGTGGGAGCGATCAGTGTAATCCGCGTTTCGGGAACACAATCGTGGAAAATCGTTTCGACCATTTTTTCAAAGTCACTCGAAGGAAAAGAAACGCACACCGCTCATTTCGGAACTATTTCCGATGGAGATACCCTGATTGATGAGGTGCTTATCACCATTTTCGCTGAAGGACGAAGCTTTACGGGAGAAGAAAGCGCAGAAATTGCCTGTCACGGATCTCCGTTTATTCAACGTCAGATCATTCAACTTTTGACCAAAAACGGTTGCCGAATGGCGGAACCAGGAGAGTTTACACAACGTGCTTTCTTAAACGGAAAAATGGACCTCTCACAAGCGGAAGCTGTAGCCGATTTGATTGCGGCACAGTCGCGAAGTTCGCACGAAATCGCCTTAAAACAACTCCGTGGTGGATTTTCTTCTGAGTTGAAAGAGTTACGTGAACAACTGATCAACTTTGCTTCCTTGGTGGAACTGGAACTCGATTTCGCCGAAGAAGACGTCGAATTTGCAGATCGAACGGAGCTAAAAGCGTTGGTGAAAAATGTATTGGAATATGTCAATCGTTTGGCGAAGTCCTTTGAACTCGGAAATGCCATTAAAGAAGGCGTTCCCGTGGCCATTGTTGGTGCTCCGAACACGGGAAAAAGTACTTTGCTGAATCAGTTGTTGGGAGATGATCGAGCGATTGTCAGCAATATCGCAGGAACCACACGGGACGTGATCGAAGAAACGCTCAACATTGATGGAATTTTGTTCCGATTGATTGATACAGCTGGAATTCGTGAAGGAGCTGAGGAAATTGAAGCGATGGGAATTGAACGCTCAAAGGAGAAGATCAATCAGGCTAAGATTGTGTTGTGTTTGGCGGATGCTTCAGTAGAAAATAGCATTGCAGAGGTCAAAAACTGGGTCGAAGAGTTAAGCTCAACTCACCCTAACAAACGCATTCAATTGATTGTGAATAAATCCGATCTTTCCGCTTCTTCTGAAGGAATTGCCATTAGTGCTAAGCAAGGCGAAAACATCGAAGCATTGAAGTCGTGGATGGTTAATTCTGTCACCGAAGGCTTCGACATGGCAAATGAAACCATCGTATCTAACGCACGACATCATG
>JBFHGY010000299.1:0-4784 GCA_041582905.1 Crocinitomicaceae bacterium
ACTTCGTATCGAGAATCAGGCAAAAATGCCGATGCTCTGGAGCAGAAATCAAGAATATCTTCTTTTTCAATTTCCAATCCACTAAAGTAGAACATTGCTTCAGGATACTTATTCACCAAACCTTTCAACAGCTCCAACCACTTCGCTTGAGGAAATTTTCGCTCTGGCAAATACCCACCTGCATTCATATTGATCACAATCCTGCGAATAGAACTCGAGTAACTTTTCTCCACTTGAGACACAGATGGCTTCACATTCAAAATCTCCATAATTCCTACTGTAGACGCTTTTTGATCCAAGGAAATAACTCTTCTGTTCTTCGCTTCCACATTATCGCCTTCCAACTTAAATTGAGCATGCTTTTTTCGAATGGAAAGCATCAAGCTGTAAGCTCCAGCGATATTCGAAGACCGTTCCATATCGATGATCTCCGCTTTTTGCAATTTCCAAACCGTAAATACACGCTTGAAAGCACTCAAAAAAAGAACCAATGGATTCTTATCATTGATATAGATCGCATTCAAATTGAGTAAGTCAATTACGGCTTTATTTCGCTTCAAGGTGAGAAAAATTACGCGCTTGTCGAAATGTGAATCCCTAATTACTGAAGCGATTCGCGTCATACTTCCAACTCCAAAAAACTTGAGAATAACAACTTGATCATTCGTTTGATTTTTCCTTGGTGCGATTGATTTAAGTTGTTTTAAAAGCCAATAAAACGGCAAAAACGCATTATCCATTCGCACGAGGTTCGACCGCTTCATTTCCCCGTAGATTTAGCGATACGTTTCATCGTATTGTGCGAAATAGCCACTTTCAATTTTGTTTTCCATCGATCGATTATCCCCTCATTATTACGCTTCAACTTCACTCGATTATGAATGTATCGAATGGCTGCCTCATAGAAATGATCAGGATATTCCCGCTTAAAGTCAATTTCACGATCGGTACTCGTAAACCAATCAGGTTGTTTCGTAATCTGTCTCTCCACCTCATCGTACAATGAAGTCCCTTTGATCGGATAACTTTTTGTGATCGTAAATTGATCAGGCAACGCACTTTCGAGATAACTCGCTGTTTGAAGAATATCTTCGTAGGTTTCACCCGGATAACCGACCATGATGAATGTTCCCGTTTCAATTCCGGCCTTGCGCGTTGCAATGAGTTGATCTCTCACCACATCAATATCTACACGTCGATCCATCGCATCAATAATCTTTTGCGAACCACTTTCCGCACCGATCCACACTCGAAAACATCCCGTTTCTTTTAGAATCTGAATAATTTCCTCATTCATGCGTTCCGCCCGTGTGATGCACTCGTATTGAACCTCCAACTTTGCCGACTTCATAGCCTCCGCAAATCCACGCATCCATTTGTGACTCACGGTGAACACATCATCCACAAACCAAAAACTATCGGGCTGATACGTTTCCATCAGCACTTTGAGTTCTTCCACTACTTTTTCTGGAGACCGTCGACGATAACTTTGACCGTAAACAGCCGTGCTACACCATTTACACGTATATGGACATCCGCGCTGCGTACTTACATTGAGTGCACTTTTTCCATGTGCTGTTTTCCACGTGTCCAGGTATTTTTGAATGGGAAAACGCGAACGATTTGGAAGCGGCAAGGAATCAATGTCCTTTACTTTGACCCGTGCATCATTCCGAATGATATTGCCATTCTCTTTATACGTTAAACCATTTACATTTTTCAATGATTCCTTCGACATCAATTGTTGAACGAGTTCGGTAAAGGTTTCCTCTCCCTCACCGATCACCAAAAAATCTGCTCCTGCATCTAGGTAATTCTCTTCATTGTAGGTGATATCTGGCCCACCCAGTACAATTTTCGTCGCCTCCAACCTCTCTGAAGATCGCAGTTTTCGAATCAATTGAATGATTTTCACCTTAGTCATGAGATTCACATAAAACGCGATCACGTCTGGCTGCTCTTCCTCCACATAACTCCACCATTCCTGTTCCGAAGAAAAGGTTGTATCGAATACCTCGTGTTGAATATGACGTTCCTCCAGATAAGCAGAAATATACAAGATTCCCAAAGGCGGATACGGCTTCATGATTTGCTGTTCCCGCTCATCTTCCCGTAGGAAATACCCATGTGTTAGTAGAATCTTCATCTTTTCTCTGCAACCAAAATATAGTGGTCACTCCATCCCGAAAATAAGGAAATCCGACCAAGGTTCCTTTCCAAGGTATTCAAAAGTCTCAAAAAACGTGGACGTTTCACGAAAAACGGCTCTAAATAGGAAGGCGGTAAGCAAATCGCAACGGGCTTTTTCAATCGAATGGAATAATCGGGCAGCATCTTGACAACGGATCGCGGTGAATGATAATACGTCATCACTTCTTTTCCGTCCACATTAACCGCCAATCCTTTTGATGTATTCCTACGGAATAGCTTCCTCCATTTTAATCTCAAAAAGAAGTAAACTCCTTCCATTAAACAGAAGCGCGGCATGATCACTACTGCTAATTGATCTCCAGGATTTTGCGCAGACGAGACCCGCTCAAAGAATTGTTTTAACCCAATTTCATCCAGACAATTTAATCCACCAAAATTTGAAAAAATGGCCGCTCCTCGAATTGTTGTTTGATTGACATCCGAAAAATCCAACACTTCAAAATCAATTGACTCGCTTCGTGCAGATTTTGCCACTTCGATCATTTCAGGCGAACCATCTGTCGCTATGATCCCTACTCCTTTCTGATGAAAATATTCCGCATCTGCTCCTGTTCCACAATTGACCTCGAAAATTCGCTGTCCTTCTTTCGGGAAATTTACCCGATCCAACCAATAATACACGCGATTACGTTGCCGTTTTCCGATTTCACTTTCCGTGAACGTTTGGTCGTAAAGAGACGCTGCCTGATCGAATGAAGCCTGCTTTTTCATTACTTAAATTCCACTACAACATCTATTGCATCCAGGAAATAATCCCCCTGCTTTATTCAAGTCTGAACGTAGTTTACTTAAAATCGGTGATTTCCAAATAGTTTTTAAATCATCCTTGTATAAATTCCCCACCTCTAGATTATAGCACCTTCCATGAGCAGGAATTACAGTGCCATCCGTCTTAACCATCATGTTCCGATACACATCACTACAATTCCTCCCTATTTTTTCCATCGGCCTCAGGTAAAACTTTTCTAAGTCTTCCAAGGAATCTAATTCAGGTGAAAACGATACGGTAAACGGAAACTTCGTTGTTTTAATCTGCTCTATCTGGGCTTGGAGTTTGACAAGGTCGACTTTACCCATGTCCGTTTCTTCCACATTCGAATGCGTTGCAGGATAATTATTGCCGTACATTGCATTGTGTACACTTGCCATCTCTTCTGTAACAAAGTTTGGATGCATAAACCCTACATGCTTAATTGGGAGATCACGGAAAAACTCAGTGAATTGTACTAGCTCTTCAAAATTCCACTCAGTAACAACACAAAAAACCGAAACGGAAGGAGCACCTTTCAGACTAGCAATGAACTGAATCCCTTCAATTGCCTTCTGAAAAGATCGTTTATTTCCTCTAATGTAATTATGTGTTTCTTCCAGCCCATCCAACGAAATATACAACTCATCCAGACCCGATTCCACGAGATCTGTTGCTTTGCGTTTTAGGTTAAGCGCATTTGTTGTTATTGCTGTAAACAACCCTCTATCATTCGCATAAGCAAGTGATTCCTTCAAGTCAGGATACACCAAAGGCTCTGTAAATGCATATCCTAATTTCACTTTTGGCCAGAATTCAGCCGATTGATCTACTACCGTTTTAAATAGCTCCAATGGCATATTGAGAGGGTGACTTCCCACTAAATTTTGAGCAAAATTCGTTTCTAGGTTTGCCGTTCCGACATCGCACATTTTACAGTGCAAATTACATACGTTGTTCACCCCAAGGACAATCCACTCGGGTCCAAACATGTAGTTTGAGGGAGCCACTTTCCTATTGATCTTCTTGAGGTACGAATTCATTGAATTTAATTCTGCGGTAACCGATGAGCGCAACTAATTGAGCGAGTGCATGCGCAACTAACACTCCTGTGATGCCTAGGTCCAAAGATAGAAGAATCAAAGACATAAGTCCATTTAACCCTGCACTAATCAATGAAATAAGCAAGATGTACTTCTCTTTACCTTGCGCGAAAGCCGAAAAAACATGTACAGAAAAAACAAAAGATGGATAACCAATTAAGAAAAACAAGAGTGTTTGAATCAGGTCAGCCTCGAAGTCAAACAACCATCTCAACAACATATAAATAACAGCCGTGCTTACCAGTTGAAGCGGAATTCCCACCAAAATCATCCATCGTTTGACCTTTACCAATGATTCCTGATTCATTCGGTAGATATTTCGGACATAAGGCATCAAAATAATGGTCGCTATTCCCTGAGAAAACATGAGGAAACCTGAGATAATCTGGTAATCGGCTAACTCAACAGGTGTCGCAAAAGATTCGAAGATGTAGAGGTCGAACTTTCCTTGCAAAAAGCCCGCAATCGCCATCAGAAAGAAAGGAAAAGAAATCAGTAGCAATTTCCATTCAAGCGAGAGTGCTTTAAAACGAAAAAACTTTAGGAATCGGATTGCGTAGCTAATTCCCCGGAGTGCCTGACACATCGCAAATACGATCAACAATTCCGTCAGGTCGAGAGGAGCAAAATACAGGCATAAGGTGACCAAAACAAAAAAGCCCAACAATTCAATAAGAATCACAGAACTGTAATCGCGCTGATCGTTTATCATCGGCTGCACT
>JBFHGY010000300.1:0-4770 GCA_041582905.1 Crocinitomicaceae bacterium
AGCGCGTTCTGGAGTTATTTTAGACTAGCATTATTGCTTCTCCTTTTCTTTCAGAGAGATACTTTTTCACTATTTTCATCAGAAATACGTACACATTAAACTCATCCTTCATATCGTTTATACCAATGTCATTGTGGCCATTTCCGCAGGGCTACTCGCGGCAGGATATTCATACATGAATGGCATCGATCACTGGTATTTTTACGGACTGTTCGCATTATTCTCAACGTTTTCTGTGTACAACGGTCAGCGATTGATAAAATCGGCACACCCTACACAGACACCTTGGCTTATATGGGTTCAACGGAATGAAAAAAGTTTGTACCTAGTGGCATTTGCTTCTGGATTATTAACGCTTTCATGTCTGTTTCTGATCGGAAAGCTCTCTCTCGGGTCGATTCTTTTACTTCTTGTTTCGGGAGTGGTTAGTTTGCTGTACGTGATTCCCGTCAAAGGCATCATCATGCGGGAAATTCCTTACATGAAAGTGTATTTAATTGCCTTTACATGGGCGGCTGTGCTCATTCTCTTTCCCATGCTTAATGAGCAAAAATTTGAATGGAATGTCCTGATCCAGGCAGTTGCGCACGCACTTTTTATCATTTCAGCAACCATTCCCTTTGACATCCGTGATTTAAAATTTGATCGTGATACACACAAAACAATACCACAAGTCGTGGGAATTGTATGGTCGAAAGTTATTTCTGTTGTTCTTCTCGTTCTGTTTCTGTTTGGAATGTTTTGGGTCACGCCATCCCTTTTGGAAAATCCCTTCTTTCTCGTCGCCATTGCTATCCAATTTCTTTTGATTCTTTTGATGAATGAAAACCGAGGAGACATCTACTGCGCTGGCGCCATTGATGGTGCTATTGGATTAATTGGACTGAGTTATTTCCTCTCCTAGTCAAGTGATTGAACTATTTCCCGTTAGATTTCTAAGTACCAGTTGAGTGCTAACCAAAACCGATGATTGAGATCCTCTGTTACGACCGAATTTAATCGGTAATCGATTCCAACCTCTACCTTATTCTGTCGATTAATGGTGTAGCCCAACATAGGAATGATTCGAATTTCCAAGTTGTAATCCAATGCTTGCCAATTATTTACATATTCATTATTCACCTTCAGGTAGCATTCCTTATCCTCCAACGACTGGCCGTTTAGTGGAATTTGAGACGAAATGCGGTACCTCAATCGGAAGTCTGGCGTTTCATTCGAAAAAAACGTTTGATCCGTAAGGATTCGATGCGACAAACGCATTCCATTGTACTGTTTGGTGTAATTGTATTGCTGATTGATTCGATGTATCACCTCACCTTCTCGAAACCGAATGAGGTAACCAACGCCCACTCTACCGTAGAAACCCATCTTTTTCGCACCTGTAAAGGTGAAATCCGACAATTGATAGTTGAACTCGCGTTCGGGAGTACTCGAAAAACTTCCCGTTTGATAGATCTGACGTGTTTCCACTTTCGCATTCACCGACCAATCATTCTTCAGTTTCTTGTTTAGGTTGATGGAAGGCAATGTTCCGATTTGATACGTCACTTGCGCCAACACAGGAGTCATCATCCACCACAAGAAAGCGAGTACAACCCAATATTTTAACCTAATACTCAAGATTGCTCGATGTTTGAATGATGATTTCGGAGCGTTTTTCCAATGTCCCTTTTTCACTGAACAAATACTCGAAAGAGGACAAGTTCTTTCCTTTCCTCATTCGCACGACAAGCTCATACCGAATTACGCAACCCGGCTCAGACACTCCCGATTTCGCCACCTTCTCCAATAAAGACTGATCTCCCGTAAATTGAATTTGGATTTTGTCGATTTTATAGCTTTTTCCATCTGCTTTGAGACGTTCACATATACTATCAAATGTTGTTGGGGGAATCGCACTCTGTTCGATTTCTATTTCCACATCTTCCAAGGTTCCCAAGGTATCAAACTCAACGCTGAACCGTTTTCCCTTGCGTTTATACTTCGCCTCGATACTATAACGCTCCAAGCCTTCTTCCAAATACCATTTAATGGATTGATTGTCTTCAAACGCCGACTCAAAATCCAGTGCAAAATTCGGTAAATCTGATGTTGACATCCGGCTCTCTCGTTCGAACTTTTCTTGACAAAAGACACTCGTTGGAATCATCAACGCCAACGCCAAATTAAAGAACCATTTATTCGATGCTTTCATCCCTTCCAATTACACTTCGAAGTTAGGCATAATTCAACCCAACCGAAAAGAATCAATGATCACATTCACCGATTTTGCCCATTCGATATCCCGCTCCGTTAATGCATTGCGATCATGCGTCGTAATACTCAGTCGAAGCTTTCGATATTCTCGAATATCCATATCCGCGTGATGTTCTACCTCATCCGAATAACGCGCTATACGCAAAACAAATTCTGCTAATTCCGTCTGGTTTTCAAATGCCAACTCACGTACTAAGGCATTGTCTTTCTCTTCCCAATCTTTTACTTCCATCTTTCTTTCAAATTAAGCACAGCATTGTACAATTGCTGCAAATCATTCACTACAAAATACTTTGTTTGGATCTTATCCGTTTCGAACGAAGTGTGTAAAATTTCGTCCAAGTCAAACGGAACGCGCTCAGTACTCTCTTCTAACGAATAAATGGACTCACCAAATGACGATGCAATTCCAGCACCCAATACCTTCGGTCCGTTTTGCTCAATCAATCCGAACTCAATCGTAAACCAGTACAGGCGCTGCAATTGAATCACACGTTCCTCATTATCCTTGTTGTTTACCCCTAACTTCCCGAATTCATGAATGAACTTGGAGAACACAGGGTTTGAAAGCAGTGGAATGTGCCCAAACACATCATGAAACATATCGGGTTCTTCAAGGTAATCCAATTGCTCCAGCGTCCGCAGCCACGTAGATGAGCAAAACTGCTTATTCGCCAATAATTCAAAGAATTCATCCACCGGAATGAGCCCTGGTACACAATAGATAGACCAGCCTGTATGTGATTGAAACCAATCGTTCAGTTGTGAAAACTCCGCGATTCTATCCGCATAGAGTACCTCCTTCATATCGTTCAAGGCATCTAAATACTCCAAACATGCTTTATCTTTTAAGTTTTCCTCTTGCCGTTCGAAAAGCGTCTTCCAAACCGCAAAATCTTCAGCTGTGTACGCATCAAATTTTTGTTTCATGTTGTTCAGTTTATTGCAAAAAAAAGCCCGGCTCTATTGAACCAGGCTGACATATACTTTTCATCATACTATACCATCGGTTCATTTCCTTTTTGGGAAATAAGCATAGATATAATATGTGTTTGTGTTCATCATGAGGCAAATATACAGATTCTTGCGATAGATCAAAGTGAAATCATCAGAAGTGAAAAAAGATAAAATTTTCTGAGAACGTAATAGAATAGAGCGCTGCTTTGTATCTTCGTACCATGATCTTAGTCAGTGGGTTTGTACATAAGCGTTTTAAAATCGTTGGTGATATTTACATCGACGTGGATAAAATTTTACTTTCCGTTCTGATCATCATCGGAACATGGCTGCTCATCAAAGCCCTTCGCCGACTCATCACGAAGCCAAATATTATTGCCAACAAGATTGATCAAAAGCGCCGCATGACTGTGTTTTTGCTCACAAAATACTTCGTATGGTTCATTAGTATTCTCGCCAGTTTATCGGTAGTCGGAATTGATTTAACCACACTTGTACTTGGTTCAACGGCCTTATTGGTTGGATTAGGATTGGGACTTCAGCATATTTTCACGGATTTGGTTTCTGGAATTTTCCTGTTGTCTGAAGGGACTATCAAAATTGGAGATGTGATTGAAGTGGATGGAAACATTGGGAAAGTAATGGATGTCAACCTAAGAAGTTGCGAGCTCAAAACGCGAGATGATGTATTTATCATCCTTCCCAATTCGAAATTCTTAGCCGACCGTGTCGTTAACTGGACGCACTCCGTCGAAAAAGTGCGTTTTACCATTAATGTAGGTGTTGCCTACGGATCTGACATTGACACCGTGACTGAATGTTTGATTTCCGCAACAAAAACGCATAAAGACGTTGCTGATTCTCCCAAACCCATTGTTCAATTCGCGAACTTCGGAGATTCTTCACTGGAATTCAAATTGTTCTTTTGGTCCAAAGAAGCGTTCTTCATTGAGAATGTGAAGTCGGACATCCGTCGTGAGATTTACAAACAACTCAAAGAGCACGGTTTAGAAATTCCGTTCCCACAGCGCGATGTTCACATCAAAGGATTGAGTCAGGAAGAATTGCTACGTCAGTTGGAGTTGAAGACGAAGGATAAATTGAAAAATTAAGGTTTTCTATCTCTATTCGCGTCGCGCTCAATTACAGCACTCTCACCAAAAGTCGTTCAACTTTCCCATCTGAAATAAGACTCAACGCATACACGCCAGGAGCCACATTGAGAGAAATACTCATTTCGTTTTGAACAAAGCTCGG
This sequence comes from Crocinitomicaceae bacterium, assembly GCA_041582905.1. Classification (GTDB taxonomy): domain Bacteria; phylum Bacteroidota; class Bacteroidia; order Flavobacteriales_D; family Crocinitomicaceae; genus UBA4466. Next base: position 4,471 of record JBFHGY010000300.1, read on the forward strand.
TACGATTTCTTTCACAACATTTCCCTCAACATGTGTCAGTTGCACCGTCTTGATTGTTTCCGCATTGTCCGATAATATGGTGAATGCCCCGTTACTTGGGTTTGGATAGATCAAACTGGTGAACTCTTCATTTTCTTCAGAAATACCCGAAGTTCCAGAAAGCGTTTGGAAGGCATTAATTCGTCCCGATCCCATCATTCCGATGTACGAAGGGTTTACCGCATCGATGTTATCACAACCATTTTGAAGGGCCGTTTTTACTTCTACAGGACCGAACGAAGGGTTTTGATCCAATACAAG
>JBFHGY010000301.1:0-4761 GCA_041582905.1 Crocinitomicaceae bacterium
GGATTGCTCCCGATGAAATTTTCGCTTTTGCTAAAATACGTGACAAGCGATCCGCTCCCCGTTTCGTACGCGAAAACACCAACGCTTGATCGATTTCTGGATTTTTCAATAAATGAAGCAACAATTTTTTCTTGTCTGGTTTCAAGACATGATACGCCTCTTGATGAACCGTGGTCGCGGCAGAAGAGACAACATCCACTGAGATACTCACCGGATCATGCAACAGCTTTTTCGTCAATTTGACAATCGCTGGAGGCATGGTTGCAGAGAAAAACATGGTCTGCTTCTTCTGCGGAAGTTTGGGTAAAATTCGGTTAATATCATGAATGAATCCCATATCTAGCATGCGATCTGCTTCATCAAGTACAAAAAACTCAATGTTTTTCAATGAGATATGTCCCTGATCCATTAAGTCGAGTAAACGACCAGGTGTTGCCACCAAGATATCTACACCAGCTTTCAAGCGTTTCACCTGTGGATTTTGGTTTACACCACCAAAAATGACCGCGTATTGAGAAGGAAGGTATTTGTTATACGATTTGATATTATCTCCGATTTGAGCCGCTAACTCGCGTGTTGGCGTCAAAATCAACGATCGGATGGGACGTTTTCCCTTTTGTACTCTCGTTTGATGAATCAATTGAAGGATAGGAATGGAAAACGCAGCGGTTTTACCTGTTCCTGTTTGAGCGCATCCAAGGACATCTCTACCATTAATTGCCTCAGGAATTGATCTTTGTTGTATGGGCGTTGGTTTTTCGTAGCCCACTTCTTCTACTGCCTGTAATATTTCTGGCAGCAGATCTAGTTCTTTAAATGTCATGCCCAAAGATAGGGTGAATAATTAGAATGCGATTATATTCAACGACTAATCCAACTTTATACGCTTAATCGTCTCTCCCTTGCCTTTTGAATCTCGGAAGTAGAGATATCCATCTCGAACTTTTAAGTCACTTTTTGACAAGCCTTTTCTCATACTCAACACCGATTCGGTACTTCCATCTTGACTCAGTTCAATCATTTCTATCCACGCCCCTTTTTCATCTTGAAGAAAATACGGAACGCCGCTTACCGGATCATGAACTACTTTACTATCATCAGGGAAGGAAGGAATCGAATTCGTTAAAAGATGAAGTCCTCGAGAAGAATAAACACTGAGTTCCTCTGTTTTTGAGTTCACCAGCCACAGGCAATTGGCATTTCTAAAAACGTCAAAGGTGAACGATTCTTTTATCATTCTTACCCGTCCCGGACTCGATTGATTCAATTGTGCCCTGTGATGAGAACGTCTGTTCGAAATGTATCCCAAATCTGGCTGGCCATAAACCAATACTCTTCGGTCTATCAAGGGCTGATCGAGTTGATCATTTGGATCGTAACGTCTATCTCTACTTGCATAGTCCATAACTTTTACGTTCGGCATATCGTCCAACACGGAAAAATGACTAAATACGTTTTCACCAGAAGGGCGTGGTTTAGATTTGTCGTAAAAGATTACATTATATCCGAATACCTTCACCTCTGAATCAGGGAAATCGACCGTTTCAAAACGCTTACTTGCATCATAACTATCTGCAGATAAGGTGTTCACCGTTTCTACAAACTCACCTATCTCTATTTGGTATGCACTATCCAGACCTACGAGGAATAGTTCTCCTCGCGCATTCATTTCCAAATCCGTTGGGAAATAGATGTCGAACTCCTGAGAAAGTTTTTCTCCATTTGGAGCTGTATAGTGAATAAAATAATCGCTCCGATGTTTGGTAAGCGCCACTAGATTGTTGTTATAGACTTCATAATCAACCAGTGACATGTCAAAGTTTATACACACTTCCTCTTGAGTTGATTCATTCGTTTGCGCCCATACGAGATTGGGAAAAAGAACTAGAAATAGTAAATAATAGTGGTTCATGCTGATTGTATTTGTTAACGAAAAATTAACAAAATTCATGCCGTTTTTTGACTGAACGAAGAATCAGTTGCGTTTCTCCTTCTTCAAGCTTCTTCTCACACGAAAAATGATGTACACCACGAAACTCAGGAAACAAATCGAGATAAAGGCTCCGACTTTTGGATTGATGTTGTGGATGCTATCGTAATTACTCCCAATGGCATAATCTCCTCCTGAAATGGGACCCCTTATCCATTCATCGGATTCTCTTTGAGTCACCTTTTCCGGCTCCACCAAAAAAATGCGAACGTTCGTATCTACCATTTGCTCCTTTTGAATTTCATCAAGTCGCATGTTCGAATCGATCTCCACTGACGCACGCAGCGATTGGGAGAAGACAAAGAGAAGTATGGGAAGTAGAATCTTCATTTAATTAATTGGGGTCACCTAAACTAATAAAAAAGGAGCGAACCGTTTCCAGCTCACTCCTTACAACTTATTCACTTCGAACCTGAGTTCGATTCTAAAATCTGCTCAGAAATTCTTTTAGTCAGAATTGATTTAGGCAATCTTTGTGAGGCGTAGCGAGCTACGAAGAAATAAAGATAGCGACAAGATATTCGCCTAAAAGAGTTAGCAGGACATCTATTTCGCTATAAAAAGGCACTTTTTTCACTTTAACTTATCGAGATATCCCGATATCTCTTCTTCATTACACTCAAAACTGCTCATTTTATAGCGATCTGAGTGCATTTTACAATCGAACTCAGGTTTAGAATAAACGATATGATTATTTGTAGGGCCATCCCATGTAACCTCCTGAAAGATCAACAATGGTTTCGAAGCCCATATCTTCCATCATCCCTCCTGCTCGTGCGCTTCGAGATCCAGAACGACAGAAAATCAATGTCTTTTTCGATTTGTCCAACTCACCGATTTTCTCAGCGAAGTTAGATGATAACACATCAATATTGACTGCTCCTTCAATTGTTCCAGCACTGTATTCTTGTGCCGTTCGAACATCTACCAACTGAACATCTTCTGGCAACATCGCTTTAAATTCTTCCGCTCCTACCACTTGGTATCCTGAATGTTGCTCCGTTGTTTCACTTGTAGTTGATCCAGACTCTTTCACTTGTGACTCTGAACACGAAGCCATCAATAAGACTCCAATAAATAATAATGTACGCATAGTCTTTTCGTTTTAATAGTTCGAAAGTAATTCAATTCCGAAGAAAGCAATGTAACACGAGTTGCAAAAAGAGGAAAAACTCACCACATTTGCAGTGATGCTATCAAAAGAAGAATTAAAAGAACGTAATAGTGAGTTTTGGACGGGGTTCCAAAAGGAAATGCGTAACGTTCGTTCGTCTGACGGTCGCCGAATCAATTGGATCAATTACCCTCTTCAGGTAAAGGACTTGTACCTAAGAATGGAATCAACGGGGAAGTTCACACGCTTTTCATTGGATATCCAACCGAAAGATGATGGCGTTCGTGCGATTCTTTGGGAACAAATGACGGAATTACGCGTTGTTCTCGAAAGCGCCATGAAATCGCCGGGAATTTGGGAGGAATTCGATCGCGTTTTTGCTGGAAGAAACGTATCGCGCATCTACTGGGAACGTACGGACCTAAACTTTTTCAATTACGACGATTGGCCAGAGATCAAACGCTTTCTGAAAGAAAAACTAGTCGCCTTTGATTCATTTTATCAAGAATTCAAAGATATTTTGATCACTTTAGCCGAGTAAAAACCATCTCTATCGCCCAATAGAAGGGGATTTTCTAGCAAATCATTTTTTTGGAACGGATTTTGTTAAATAGTTGTTAACAAACGAACCAAAAATGACGCAATTAATGCCCAAGCTTTACACTTATTTATCGATTTTCTTCCTTTCGATATTTGTGGCATTCGTTGTAACTCAATTCAATCTTGGGGTTCTTTCAGATTCTTCGCAAACGAACATAGAGGAATCCATTCAGTCCAATCAGATCTTGGAAGAACTTGTGCACCGCGAAGTCGATTTCACGTCCGTATACTCTTCCCTGCATCAGACCAACTCTCAAGATGCTCAATTAGAAAATTTCAAGTATCAATTTACGGTAAAATCCGTTGCTCTGAAAACAGATTCTCCTCCTCCCGAATGTTAGTGTTTATCTACAGTTGATTCAAAACAAACGAATCAAGAAATATAAGTTTACACACTAACATTACATACAATATCATGAAATCACGATTAATATTTATCGCAGTAGCAGCTGCTGCATTCACTATAACAAGCTGTGCAACCATTAACCCAGGAGAAGTTGGCGTAAAAGTTAAGCGAGGTGTTCTGGAAAAGAAAACCTATACATCTGGGCAAGTTCCTCTCGGACCATACGCGCAATTGATCAAAGTTCCCGTTCGAACGGTGAATAAAGAAGTGAAATTGGATCTACCTTCGAAGGAAGGATTGAACGTAAAAGCGGAAATTTCGATTCTTTATCATATTGAAGCCGCGGATGTTCCCAAAATTATCGAGGAAATCGGTACCAACTACGAGGAAGTAGTTATTCTCAGTGTTTTCCGATCGGCTGCCGCTGACATTTGCGCGCAGTTCTATGCAAAAGACATGCACTCTGGAAAACGGGGAGAAATTGAGAAAGAAATTCTCGATAAAATGACGAATATGATTGGCGATCGTGGATTTACCATCGAAGCCGTTCTCATGAAAAGTATCAGCCTTCCACCTGGACTGTATGCTGCCATCGAAGATAAATTGGAAGCAGAACAAGAGTCTCAACGTATGGAGTTCATCTTGCAGAAAGAGCGCCAGGAAGCACAACGAAAAATCATTGAAGCACAAGGTACAGCCGATGCACAGAAA
>JBFHGY010000302.1:0-4736 GCA_041582905.1 Crocinitomicaceae bacterium
GACATGAAGATCAGCGGCTCTACATTTTCCGTATCCACCTCTTGAAGCTTATCCATAAACGTGATGATCCGTTCGAGATCTGTTCGAATACTATCTTTTGCTTCTCCTTCGAACTCTAAGCGAGCGAGGTGTGCGATGTGATCCACTGTTTCTTCCGTGATTTTCATACTGCGAAGATAGAAAATTTTGGAATCGGATATCCTCAATTAAACCCGAATTATGCAGTGGAGTTTCGTTATGAAGGTTCACAGCGTAATAAAATCAGTACTTTTTCGAGTGAATCATATCCACCGATCTGGTGATTGAGGAAAAGTAAATAAAGCGGTTGATTTTGAAATGATTTGAATCTGTAATAGATATTCTACTGCATAATTCGGGTTAAAACCACTTTCCGCCGATCATTGGTTTTTTTAACATGTTCCGCACATTATCCAACGTTTTCTTGCTTCCGCGCTCTTTCGATTCAGTGAACACCGATTGCTTCTTGTGTGAACGATTTCGCCGCTTTTCTCGATGCATATTTTCAGCCTGCCAATATTTCCTTTTTCGTTCAATTTGATTCAGAATAACTGGGTCATCACTTAGCTTCTCGAGCTGGGACATGGCGTTCAATGAAACAACATCAACCTCATCGTCAACTGCTTCTTGCAGCATAGGAACAGCGCAGTCAGATTCATTCATTCCAAAATAATTTACCGCGAGATTTCGAACATCGTAGCGTCCATTCCGAAAGGCCCAAATAATCATCTCTGAACTCGATTCACGCATCAATTTTTCCATTTGATGGACATTGAGATCAACGAGACCCATTTTCAATAAAGCATTTCGTAATGACATACCTTCAAGATACGAAAATCGGGACACAAAAAAGCGGTTCCGATCATTCGAAACCGCATTCTCTTATTTCGTTTTGAATTAAATTCGCTTCACACGAACGGCATTCATTCCTTTCATTCCACGTTCCAATTCGAACTCCACGTTATCACCTTCGTTGATACCGTCTTCAAGTACGCCATTGATGTGAACAAAGTAGCTCTCTCCCGTTCCGTTTTCCTTGATAAATCCAAATCCCTTGTCATGATTAAAGAAGTCGACTCTTCCTTGATGAAATGGTGAAATTTCTTCTTTTTCACGCTTTGGAACACCGATTTCAATGTTCTCAGCTTTCACCTCCTTCTTTTTCTTCGCAGTTTCATCTGGTGGAGTATCTGAAATGTTTCCAAACTCATCAACATAAGCCATCATGTTTTCGAGTCCACCTCCGGATGAATTTGCTTTACGCTCCTCTTTTTTGATTAGCTTTTCTTGTCTTTTCTTTAATCGTTTTTTCTCTTTTTCTTTCTTGTTAAACGTTTGTTGGGATTTTGCCATTCTATGTTTTTCGTTATTCGTGCCGACATCTGCACTTTTTGTAAAGGTACGGCATAAATCTCAGGAAGTCCAATTTTGGAGCATAATCCTTGAAAACGAGCTAATATTTGCCCTTTTCCCCACTTGTATAACAGTAAATGATCGATTAGTCGATTCGGTAAATATCCATGATTCCTTCAAGAATTGATTCAAAATCGATGTTGAGATCGATCAAATTCCCTGAATGAATATCGAATACCCAACCATGGATTTTCAAGCCTCTACTTTTGTACGCTCGCTGCACTTCCGCAGTCTTTGCTACGTTGATGCATTGTTGTTGAACGTTCAACTCAACCAATCTGCGGTAACGTTCATCTTCGTCTTCAATTTGATCCAACTCATCCTGGTGTGTACGATATACGTCACGAATATTACGAAGCCAAGGATTCAAAATTCCCAAATCTTGTGAAGCCATTGCCGCTTTCACACCACCACAATAGTAGTGTCCACAAACAACCACATGCTTCACTTCCAGATGAACTACAGCATAATCAATCACAGACATCACATTCAAGTCCGTGTTAGGAACCATGTTTGCAATGTTACGATGAACAAAAATATCTCCTGGTTCCGCCCCGATCAATTCTTCAGCGGTAACTCGACTATCGGAGCATCCGATGTACAGGATTTCAGGTGATTGTCCCTCCGAAAGGTTCTTAAAGTAATCCTTGTCTAATTCAAGCTTACTGTTCACCCATTCCTTATTGTTTTCAAAAATCTTATCTATGTTCATCTGTCTGATTAAATTATTCTGGACTAAAATAGTTACTCCATTTGAGAAATAAAAAGAGGAAAGCCCTCCTATTTTTTGAGTTGGGGGTATTTTTCCAAAAGTGGAGCGTTAAGCAACTCATAGCAATACCTTCTCAGTTCATTCTGATCCATGCTTTCTACTTGCTCTTTTGAAATGTAATCATGCATGTATACCTGACTAAATCCTGGTCGTGCAGGACCAAGAACAAAACTTGGGTCGGAAAACAAAACGTGATTATTGAGCAGCGTAAGTGGAACTATGGGCAACTTTAAATTCTTCGCTAACTGAAATGCTCCCGACTTGAACGCTTTCATTTTTGGGTTTTCATTTGGAATTCCACCCTCTGGGAAGATGACGATTGACCATCCTTTTCGCACTTCACGGGATGCATGAACGAGAGATCGAGCTGCTTTCACACGGTCTCCCCGATGCACCGGAATGTTCAATCGCTTGAAGTAAACTCCAATAATTGGGTACCGCAGCAATTCTCCTTTTCCGAGAAACAGAAATTCATTTTTGGGAAGAATCGAATACATCAAGAAAATATCCAAATACGACAAGTGGTTCGCGAGGATAATGTACGGTCCTTCAGGTAGGTCCGCTTTTCGAACACGCTTCACATGGTAAAAGCACAAAATGCGGAAAGTCCAACTCCAAACAACAAAAACCTTAAAGGCTCTTTTCTTGTTTCGGTCACTGAAAAGCAAGGGATAAATGAAGGGAAAAAACAGGATCGCCATCACTGCGAACAGAATGCCCACATATAGCTTCCAGATTAATGAAAAAACGCCCAACACTTTTTGCATGAATCAAATATAGAAATTCCCACCAGTTAGGTTGAGCGAAATACCATTGAATTAACTAATTTCGTTCGAAAATTAATATACGTTATGGCTCGCATACTGACAGGGATTCAAAGTACAGGAACACCACACTTGGGGAATTTGCTTGGAGCAATTATTCCTGCTATCGAATTGGCGAACAATCCTGAAAACGAATCATTTTTGTTCATTGCAAACTTGCACACACTCACGCAAATTAAAAATGCGGAGGAACTCAGAGAAAACACTTACTCTGTGGCTGCTACTTGGTTAGCTTTCGGATTAGACATTGAAAAAACTGTCTTTTATCGACAAAGTGATATTCCCGAAGTAACCGAGCTCGCCTGGTATTTGAATTGTTTCTTCCCTTTCAAGCGACTTCAACTCGCTCACGGTTTTAAGGATAAAGCAGACCGTTTGGAAGATGTAAACTCTGGTTTGTTCATGTACCCTATGTTGATGGCGGCGGATATTTTGCTGTACGATGCGGAAATCATTCCCGTAGGGAAAGATCAACTGCAACACATTGAATTTACGAGAGATGTCGCTTCACGTTTTCACGCCAAGATGGGGGAAGCATTCGTAATTCCAGAAGAAAAACTTCAGGAGAATACCATGCTTATTCCGGGAACGGATGGAGAGAAAATGAGTAAAAGCCGTGACAATTACATCAACATTTTCTTACCAGACAAGAAACTGAGAAAGCAAGTAATGCGCATTGAAACCGATTCGAAAGGACTGGAAGATGTGAAAGATCCTGACACATGTAACATTTTTGCACTTTACCGCATTTTAGCTTCTGAAGAGCAGCAAGAAGAGATGCGACGCAACTATTTAGCGGGAGGTTTCGGATATGGCCATGCAAAACAAGCTCTTTTCGAGGTAATTATCGAGAAGTTTGCGAATGAACGTGAGCGTTACAACTACTTGATGGAGCATCCTGAAGAAATTGAAGCAGCACTAAAAATTGGTGAAGATAAGGCCCGAAACGTTGCAACAAAAGTACTCGAAAGAGTGCGTGAAAAAGTTGGCTACTAGTGTGCATTTTTCCTATATTTAACGCCTAAACTGATGCTAATGCGGTATTTCCGACAACTACTAGGCGCGCTAATCGTGCTCGCTGTTTCATCCTCATGTGGAGGCTCATCCGAGAATTCAACAGAAGACCTCGAAGCAAAAGGGGGTAAACGCTATGGTGGTGAATTCACATTTATGACACCTGAAAAAATAAGTGACCTCGTTCCTATGTACGTTGGTGACATCTATAATTCACGTGTTGTCTCCCAAATTTACGATCCAATTATGGCGTACGATCCCGTAACGGAGAGTGTAGTTCCAGGAGTTGCCGAAAGCTTCACAAAAAGTGATGACGCAAAAGTATACACTTTTAAAATTCGCAAGGGAATAACGTTTCATGAAGACGATTGCTTCGACGGAAAAACAGAAAAGCTTACAGCTGAAGACGTAAAATACACCCTTGATTTAGCTTGTTCTGGATCGAAAAAGAATCAAATTGGTCACATCTTCAAATTACGTATTGTTGGTGCGGCTGAGTTCTACGAGCAAACAACTGATGGGAAAGAAATTCCTTCCGAAGGTGTTTCAGGAATCAAAGTGTTGGATGACTACACTTTGCAAATTACCTTGTTGAATCCTTCTCCAGGGTTCGACGTAATTCTAACGAATCCGAACTTGGGAATTGTATCGAAAAAAGCATTCAAGCATTACGGAGATAAGATTGTTGATCACGC
>JBFHGY010000303.1:0-4691 GCA_041582905.1 Crocinitomicaceae bacterium
CACAGGCCCCATGTTTTCGCTTTGGTCGTAACCGATCAGCTTCATTTTTCCATCTTGATAACGGAAGTTGTAGCGCCAATAACCGTATCGTCCGTGTGCGTAATGAAGAAAGAGTCTCCCCTTCTCTATTTCCATGCTCAATTCAGGAGGGAAATACACTCCGCCGTCCTCATTTTCCGATGAAAAGCAATCCAAATTTTCCACGACTAAATTCATGTTGTCACCTTCAGAAAGATAAACGAGAATTCCCCGTCTGTTTCGATCTACCGTCTCATCAAATTGATTCTTCTTCCACTCTTTCGGATCGGTTCCTTTTAACATGAGCACGAAATCATCCACTCCATCTCCGTTCAAATCTCCACGGTCGGAATCGAATAAAGCGTATCCTTCAGGAAGGTCAACCTTGGCAGGATCAAACGCTTCTACTACGTCTGGTTCCGTTTCATCCACTAACGCTGTAGAATCCGACTTTACGTTCTCTTCCTTATCTACTTCCTTCGAAATAGTGGTGTCCGAAGAGTTACAAGAACTCAATCCTGCGAGGGTCAATCCCGTAATTCCTAAGATGATGGTTTGTTTTTTCATTATTCTACTAATTTCTTCATTAACAAAAAGTTCTTCAACCGACATTTATTGGACCTAACTTTCTATTTTCTCGATTGGCTTTCCCGTAATAATCGGAGAGCGTTGTTCCTTCTACCCAATTAGACAAATCAATTCCTAGAAATACTTCAGGACAATCTGTATTTCTTTTAATTTGAATAGCAGCTCTGATATCTTTAATGGATACTTTCCTGCGAATGTACGAATCGAGAATGGTATACGTATTAGTGTCATCTTCTGGATACAATGACCTTCCTTCATGCTTCAAATAGAGTGTATCACCATCTTGAATTCGTTGCATAGGACCAATATCCTCAAAAAAATAGGTGATTCCTGTTTGAGAAAAAGTCTCAGATGAAAATAAACCTTCCAAACAGGAAAATCTGTAAACGGAATCTCCAAGAATCATGAACGATGAACCATAAACGGATTCTGCCATTTTAAGTTCTTCCTCCCCTATGTTGTAATAGGATTTCCACTGAGACATGTAACATGAAATACTATCATTACGCTCCAATTGAGAATATAATCCCCCATTTCCTTCAACACTCTTCTTTTCAAAATCGCACGCAACAAATACGAACAAAATAAAACAAATAGGAAGGAAAGCACTTTTCATAAAAAACAATTTCTCATTGAATTACACAAGCGACTTTATCACTTCATCCAGTGTCGCAGCGCCTTTTGTTGATGCGAATTTGGATCCTTCACCAGCTTCAAACTGTATTTGTTGTAGAAGAAGCGATTCACCTCAGGCAACACAAAAGAGAGCATTTTACCTGCTCTGCGAACCGTGAGCGTTTTTAGATCATCATCAAAATAGGAGAGCCATTTATTGAGTTCGCCATCGCAATGGTAATCGTTTACTGCAATAATCTCGTCCTCCAACATCAATCCTGCAATTTCCGCTGGACTTCCTGGATACATCGCCTTAATGGTAAAACCATTTTCCGTTTTTAACGCTTTGAAGCCTAATCTTCCTTCGGAATAAACGGGAGAAGGTTCATGAATTAGGTCAATTCCTAAATATTCAAGGCTTTCCACGAGAATCGACTCGTACGGACGTGTTCCGTAAAAGTACTCATCAAAGAACGACTGGAAAGAAGTGCCAGCAACAGTTTCTACCATTTCTTGGTAATCTTCTCCACTGACACCTTTGTTTTGAAGCGCATAATCGAAGTACAGACGTTTCATTACCTCATCCAATCCATACTTGTCTCCTGTTTCTCGACGAATCATTACATCTGTTACGAATGCGAGGAGACAGCCTTCTGTATAAATCGACACCTTTCGGCCCGGAGCACCAGGAACATATCCGTCTAACCACGTATCAAACGACGATTCAGCCACAGAGTAGTGAAAACGTCCAGGATTATCAAAATGGCGTTGCAATTGGTTGGTTAACTCTTTGAAATATTGATCCAAATTGAATACTCCGCTCTTCAAAAGGAATAAATCTCCCTGATACGTGGTTACTCCTTCGCAGATGTAGCCAAGCTCCGAATAATTTTCTTCCGTGAAATCGTACGGAAACATTTCGATTGGGCGAATTGCCTTCACGTTCCATGTATGATACAACTCATGAGAACTCACACCCAATAACTCCGAATAGTATTCTTCAAAAACCGCGTAGGACGGTCCGAGGTAAATCACTGTAGATTTTTGGTGTTCTACACCATGGTATCCTTTGTATGGCACAATCTGATTTAAGAAATGGTATTCATCCACAGGAAACTCCGAGAACTTCTCAATTTGAGAAATCGTGAATGCTTTAAAATCATTCAAAAGGCGATCCCAATCTGGTTTTACTTCACCATTGAACCACACATAAAAGAGCGTTCCACCTACTTCGTAGGTACGATGCTGCAATCTAGCCGAAGCGATAAATGGTGTATCCAATAATTCCTCAGTATTCTCCACTGTCCATACGGTTCCCTCTTTCTTCATAGAAGAAGCGACCTCCCACGAGTAAGGAATTGTAAGAGAAATTTCCACCTCATGATTGAAGGTTTCCTTCGTGAATACGCAACAATTCACTGGGTTCACATACAGTTGTGTTGAATCCAAAAACGTAGAACCTGCATTCAGTTCTGCCGCATAATAGTTGTACTCCACTCGAATATTTTCTGTATCCATCGTATCGACCGACCATTGATCTTTGGTCACTTTATGGGAAGGAATCAACTGATTTTTTTCATCATACACTTTGAAATTACGTACGTTTTTCGCGAAGTTTCCCAGCTCATATCGCCCAGGACGCCAGCTTGGAAGCTGAATCAAAGTAACATCGGTTTTGGTAGAAAAACTTGCCGTGATGTGAATGTATTGTTGATTGGCATTTTCAGCGCTAAAGGTAAATTTAACCATGGAAGATCGTTTTTTGTAAAGTTAACAATCCCAATCAACGAATTGTAGACGGAGTGAAAACGATTTGAACAATTAATGGTTATTTTGGATGCATGGAAGAAGAACTCATTGATCAAGTAACATACTATCCGAAGGGAAGCGGAAAACAGACCATTCGCATGTTGGTCATTTCTGTAGGGTTGGTTGTAATGGGGTTATTGATCACATTTTTAGGACTTTATTTTTACATATCAGATTGGTTTTATATACCGACAGCTTTCTTCGGAGTGGGAGCATTTGGAGTTAGTCTGGCTGGAATTTTTACCGGTTTCACTGAGAAAAAGTATTCTTCGCATTGGGTTCGAACTGGGCTTGTTGGTCATTTCATCATTGTATTATTGCCTGCCCTATTCTTCATCATCAATCTCATCGATATCTTTTTATCTCTCAGCCGTCTATGAACAAAGAAATCCAATACCGATACAACTCAAGCGATTTCCATCAACGGATGCGTCTTCTTTTGGATAAAATGATTCAACAGGAAAAGAATAAAAATGGTAATCACATTCTGTTTATTGTGATTCCCGCATTGATTGGAATAGCATTTCTTTATTTCAGTGATTCCGCCGTTAGTATTGTGATGGGTGTGATCTTTTTGATGATTGGCATCATTTATATCCTCTCATTTTTCACTCATCGTTCACAAATGGAAAAGTTTCGTGCGGCTTTTATTCTCAGTACCGACGAAACAATTGAACGGTTAAATGCAGGAAGTGGGATCATTCGATATCACTTTTCGGATGAGACTTTTTCATACGCAGATGATGACTATGAAACAAAGGTTAAGTGGAACTTACTTCACTCCTACCTCCAAACCGATGACCATTTGTTTCTCGTGAAGGGAAAAGATGCCCCCATGTATTTTACCATTGGTGCCATCGACATTCCCCGTTCTGATTTCGATGAAATATGTGCGTTCGTGCAGACAAAACTTCAACCACATGCTTTATCCACCGTTAAACTGAAGAGTCCTCAATTCAACGAAAACTTGATCGACAATTAATCGACATGATTGAGCGAGAACCGAATCGTCCAAATCGGACCTTGATTTCTATGCGATTACTGATTATTTCAGTAATCATCTACCTGTGTACCTTATTTATAGCAATCCTTGGCGAAACAATGGGACTTTCGAATAGCAACCGAATGAATATCATCTACTATTCACTTCTCATTGCCTTCTTGATGAATCTAGCAGGTTTCATAATTGGTATTCTTGAACGAAAAAAAGATTTCGAAAACGCGATAAATGGAATTGTAGGAAATCTTATTCCTATTCTTATAGTTGTTGTTCTATTCACATACATGGCTACGGTAATCTCTATTGGACCGATTTAGGACTCACATTCGTCTCAACAAATCATCAAGCCGTACATAAAAACACAAAAAAGGCGTCACCTACGATGACGCCCTTTCAATATATCCTTCAAAAGGAAAGGTTTTATGCATAAAACTCTTCCTGCAATTGTGCAATTTTCGCATCTTTCAAGTACTCATCGTACGGCATCATTTTGTCGATCATTCCTGTTGGAGTGATTTCAATGATACGATTCGCTACTGTATTCACCAACTCGTGGTCATGTGATGTGAATAGCAATGTTCCCTGGAATTCTTTCATTCCTGTGTTCAATGCTGTAATCGATTCAAGGTCGAGGTGGTTTGTTGGTTCATCCATGATGAGC
>JBFHGY010000304.1:0-4674 GCA_041582905.1 Crocinitomicaceae bacterium
CCCTCCATTTGATAGAGAACTAACACTTCCTGAAACATTATCCATTCCGATAATGGTTACTTCGCGTCCTGGCGCGTGTTGGATGCTGTAATTTCCTTGCACCACGAAGCGTTGATTGTCGGCAGCACTCAAAAAAGTAAGTGATTTATTGATCGTAATATCTTCCGTCCATGGGAATCCTGAAACGGTGTTATTGATGATAATTCTATCTCCATCCGTTGATGCGGCAACCGCTGCACCGATAGATGCGTACGTTCCAACAGGACCCGATTCCTGAACAACTAAATCAGCTGCTGATACCATCCCTGAAACAAAGAATGTGAAAGCAATCAACAATGTTGTCGCGTACTTGTATGAATGATTCATAGTATGTTGGTATTAATGTTAATTCTAAACTGTGGTGCGAAAATATCATTTTTAGACTTCGAACTGAAATCCAAACTGTTAAAATCGGGAAATAACACCTTTGAGTTTACGAAGGTGTATATCAAGTTTACAAAAGGGTTATGCTTTCTTTCCTGCGATGAAATCCTTGAGGTAAAATGGTTCGAAGTAGGCAACATCTTCAAACGCTTGGTTCTGGAATCTTTGATAGGCAATTTTTATCTGTCCAACTGCCGAAGATTTCACTTCCGTGTTGATTTCACAATTCTTGTCTGCCCAGAGTTCCGACAATTTCTCGGCACCATCTCCAAAAAAGACAAAAGGCTCAAATTCGTTGTATGAATCTTCCTCGATGATATCTGCAGAAATTTCTTTGAGTTTCTTTCCTTCCCTATCGAAGATACAATTGTATACTTCCATTCTTCGTGCATCGAGAACCGCGCACTTATTAAGAGAGGTTTCTACCTGCGCCGCTAGCGCGGTAAGACTATCAATTGCTATTAATGGAATCTTTAATGCATAGCATAATCCTTTTGCTGTAGCAACACCAATTCTCAGTCCTGTGTATGAACCTGGTCCGGACGCAACAGAAATTCCACTCAGTTCCTGCATGGAAATATTCGCTGATTTTACGACACGCTCAATAAAGATGGTCAGATTTTCTCCGTGCGAATAGCCTTGCTCTTCCAATTCTTCGAGCGCACACAATTCACCATTTTTGGAAAGTGCCACAGAACACACCTTCGTTGAAGTTTCGATATGAAGTAAATACGTCATCGGAAGTTTTATTCTTCTTTGGCCTTATCCCAGTCCTTGATATAGTTGCATGTATCGTGATCTAGATCCAATACCTGACCAATCGTTTTGTATTTAAACAAGCCCTTTTTCCAAACATAGGCAAGATCGAGTGGCTCATCTCTTGTGATACCATCTTCGTCCAAGTACTGAACATATACTTCCCAGTACTCTTCGTACCCTGTGTGCTTCGCATAGACCTTAATCGGTTGAACCTTTACTGGCTCCACCAAGGAGCAGCATCCACAGAAAAGATAAATCGTTTTCATCTTTTCAATTTTTGCGACAGCGCGGTCGGCATCAGCTTTGGAAATGTACGCCAACTGATCGGCGTAGGTTAATGAAGAAATGGCGATAAAAAGTGTGAGTAAGACCGTTTTCATTCTGATGTTTCCAGTTTAAATCCAATTCCATGGACGTTTGTAATCTGTATGCGATCATCATGTTTGAGGTATTTTCTCAATTTGGTGATGAACACATCCAAGCTGCGTCCTACGAAGTAGTCATCCTGTCCCCAAACGGCATTTAGTACAACCTCACGAGCGACAACTTGGTTCGCAAATTTACATAAGATCTTCAGAATTTGTGCTTCTTTCTTCGTGAGCGTTTTCTCGAATTCTGGGTGCTTCAATTCGAAGTTAATGGTATCAAACTGATAGCCAGCGATATCATAAACATCCTTTTCTTTCGCTTCCGGCTGAATATCAACTCGTCTCAAAAGCGCGGCAACACGCAATTGCAACTCTTCAACGTTGAATGGTTTTGTGAGGTAATCATCTCCTCCTGATTTGAAACCTTCTACTTTGTCTTTATCGTTTGATTTGGCGGTTAAGAACAGAATGGGAATATTCTCATCCATCTTTCGCACATCTTTCGCTAATGTGAATCCGTCCTTTTTGGGCATCATCACATCAAAAATACACAGGTGAAATTCTTCTTCATTGAAGGCTTTGAATCCTTCCGAACCGTCCGACTTCAAGGTTACGCCGTAGCCATTGGATTTCAGCGAATCAGAAATGATAAAACCGAGATTAGTATCGTCTTCAACAAGTAGAATTTTGACTTTCATGTGTGTTCACTTTCGTCTAAAATAAATGATTTTGTGGAAATGGTCCATTATCATTCATTTTGTAACAAATTGTTAACGCTTTTCGAAAGGGGAAATCGTGCTTGTTATTCCTCTTCTCCGAGAATATTCTTACCGATAATGGCCTCTGTTACATTGATAATGTGATCTCCCACACGTTCACATGAATAAATCAAATCGGTGTAGATCGCAGCACTTTTAATGTTGTAATCCTCTTCTTCGATTGTTGCCAAGTGCTTCTTACGGAGCTTATTTCGCATTTTGTTGATCTTGCGTTCAATCTCCATCGCCTCGGAAATTTCTACTTTTTCGTAAGGCATCTGTAAGTTGGTAATCATCACGTCGAATGCGCTGTCTACTAACTCCAACATTTCCTTTACGTTGGAACGTTGACTCGGTGTAAACCAGATTTTCTCTTCGTCTTTACGTTTATACGTCAACGACATTTGATAGAAGATATCTCCGATACGTTCGAGTTCAGATGTTACCGCCAGCATACTTCTCACTTTCAAACCTGAAACTGCAGAAAGTTCGCTGGTAGCACATTCGCTTAGGTAACCAGAAATTTCCAATTCTACTTTATCAGTAATCTCTTCGTATTTAGCAATGCGCGTAATAATCTTCTTCTTCTTCTTTGCATCTTTCTCGAACATCAAGTCTTGCGTAAAGCGTGACATTTTTGATGTGATCTTTCCGAATTTTGCCAGTTCTTTTTGCGCCTCCAAAAGGAACAATTCAGGAGTTGCCAACAATCCTCCACGAATGTAATCGAGTGAGAACTCTTCGTCGCTTGAAGATTTCGTTGGCACCATTTTGATCACGAGCTTCGCAATGTATGGTGTGAACCACACTAAAAGCAACACGTTCATGATATTAAATATCGTATGGAACAGCGCCAAAGCAATCGGTCTCGCTTCTTGGTTATCGATTGGACTCACGAAGTTTGCCGAAACAAGGTTATCAATCATTTCGATGAACCACGGGAATGCGATCACCATCCAAACAACACCAAAGACGTTGAATATAAAGTGTGCACGTGCCGCGCGTTTTGCATGAACGTTTCCGACGATCGCTGCTATGTTCGCTGTAATGGTTGTACCAATATTCTCTCCCAACACCATTCCTGCAGCCATTTCGAAAGGAATAATTCCTCTTTCACATAGAAGAATCGTAATCGCCATTGCCGCAGAAGATGATTGAACAATAATCGTAACGAGCGTTCCGATCAACACGAAAATCATCACACTAAAAACTCCATGTCCAGAAAGGCTTTTCAAAAATTCGAGTGACTGAACGTTTCCTTTAATGTCAGGCACACCCGATTTCAATAATTCTAACCCAATAAACAGAATAGCGAAACCGACGAGCATTTCTCCCCATGATTTCATGTTTCCACGATTAGAGAATAGCATGATGATCGCCACCAACATGATTGGCAACGCATAATCAGACATGCTTACAGAGAAACCGAGGAATGCAACGATCCATGCCGTTACTGTAGTACCAATGTTGGCTCCCATGACAACACCGATACTTTGCTTCAGAGTTAATAGTCCCGCATTCACAAAACTCACCACCATTACTGTGGTAGCAGAAGAAGATTGAATGATAGAGGTAGTCACGAATCCTGTGAAGATTCCTTTGACGCGATTTTTAGTAATTGCCCCGAGAATCTTACGCAAACGCTGTCCTGCTGCCTTCTGAATTCCTTCACTCATGACCTTCATTCCATAGATGAAGAGTGCCAATGCCCCCAGAAGCATTAGGATACGCATGACCAATCCATTTCCAAAGGACCAGCCTCGTTCGGTACTCACTGATTTTGCCTTCGTCCAGGAAATATTCGCTGATTTTAAATCTGCTTTTGAACTTACAGGAGAGTGAATTACACCAATAGAGAATGCGTATTTTTCGTTAACTGTGAGATTTTTCAGTGAAAATGAAGTAACTGAAGCATCCAAAATTTCGGAATAGTTCCAATTCGGATTTGCGTCCAGTTTTGTGAGGTTACTCTCGAGGTATCGGATGACGAGTTGTTTATCGGTTGGTAAACTATCGTAGTTGATATTCCATGTGATTTTCGCTTCGCCTTCACCTCCTGAGGAAGAAACATTTTCAATAAACTGATCACTTGCGAACGCTGATGAGCCGATAAGTGATACGAAAATAAGGACGATGAATCTCTGAAAAACCTCCAATTTCATGTTATACAAGAATTATTTGTACAAAAATAGGAGAAGTTACCGTGCGGCAAATTCTAAGGAACTGTTTTTGAAAAAAATTAATACTAAGTTCATATTGGCAAGGGAAAAATGGGGCAAAAAAGAACGAGAATCAAGGGCGGGCGCCCCTAATTCTCGTTACACTAATCAACCTAACCTACTACTACACTACAAATGTAGAACGAA
>JBFHGY010000305.1:0-4669 GCA_041582905.1 Crocinitomicaceae bacterium
CGGGCTTCTTTATCGATGTGGATGTTGAATGGGTATTGTATGACGGATTTGGGAATCGCCTGTATGAAACGACCACTTATGGAACTTCTGATTTACGATTGAGCTCTGAAAACTTCGAAAGCTCCGAATTCAAGGCTTCGGTAAAAGATGCCATCGAATATGCGATGATAGATTTGCATAAAGATCCTGAGTTTAAAGAGTTGGTTCAATTTGATGCGAATCTCGCAACGGGAGCAAACAATCCGCTCACGAGTGTTGATGTGAATATGCTCAATTCGGATAATGCGATTCAACTGGAGCAGCAGATACAGTCTATTGTTCGTTTGTCAGTAGGAGAAGGGTTGTACTCTGGAACCGTACTTTCGAATGAAGGGTACATTGTAACGAGTTACCAAGCGATCTCAAGTGGTGATAGTGTGAGCGTTCAAATTGAAGGTGACTGGAAACCAACGAAAATTGTCAGTACAAATGCACAGCTGAACTTGGCTTTACTGAAAGTAGAATCGAATCAATTAACTCCCATCAATTGGCAACAGGTGGAATCTCCAAAGGTGGGAGATCAGGTTTTTGCGCTGAGCTTTTCAAGTATTGAAGCATTGGATAAGTACGTAGCGAGTGGTGTCGTGTCTGGTTTTAGAATCTTTCAAGATAAACCCTTCATTCAGTCAGACGTCCCCATGAGTGTCGGTAATTCCGGTGGAATCATGCTGAATGATAAAGGTCACATTATCGGAATTCTCAACGCCAAAGCCAATTTTGAAAATGTGGAAGGTATTGGATTCACCGTTCCTATTGAAGATGTGCTGAAAGGACTGAATATTGATCTGAGCCTTTAGTTTCTTTAGAGTAAGACTTACAGAAATATCAAATCCCGATACGAAAATGAGTGTCGGGATTTTTTCGTTTTTAGAACATTCGATGAACGTTATAGGGGTAATTGGGTTTTCATGTGTCATACATACATAACACAGAAATGTACACCGATGAAAATCACACACCCCCTAACACTGATTCTTTTTATGTGCGTTATGGCGACAAGCTACGCTCAGGATTTAACACAAAACATTCGCGGGACGATTACAGATACAGACTCTAAAGTGCCTGTTTTTGGTGCGAAAGTAATTGTTGTCGGAACATCACCGGTTCAAGGTGCGATTACAGACGAGAATGGCGATTTTACCATTGAAGAGGTAAAAGTAGGTCGAGTTCACCTCAAAATTTCAGCGATGGGCTATCAAGAAATCAATCTACCGTCTGTTTTAATCGAGTCGGGAAAGGAGAAAATCTTGACGATCGAAATGATAGAAGAAATTCAAGAAATGGAAGATGTTCAAGTGAAAGCGAATAAGGACAAATCCGAATCAATTAACAAAATGGCGATTGTCAGTGCCAAAACGTTTTCGGTTGAGGAGACAAATAGGTATGCAGGTTCGTTGAATGATCCCGCTCGAATGGTTTCAGGATTCGCTGGAGTTACAGGAAATGCGGAAGGAGATAACGATATTGTGGTAAGGGGAAATTCGCCCCGTGGCATTTTGTGGCGATTGGACGGAATTGATATTCCCAATCCGAATCATTTTGGAGGTGAAGGCGCTACGGGAGGTCCTGTAAACGCACTCAATGGAGCGATGTTGGCCAATTCGGACTTCTTCTCTGGGGCATTCGCTCCTGAATACGGAAATGCACTTTCAGGTGTGTTTGATGTTCGGTTTCGACAGGGAAATAACGAAAAACGGGAGTACACGTTTTCGGCTGGAATTTTAGGAATTAATGCTACGCTGGAAGGACCATTTAAAGAAGGGTACAGAGGATCTTATCTCGTAAATTACCGCTATTCGAGTATCGCCATCTTGGATAAAGTAGGTTTGCTCGATTTTGATGGAATTCCCATTTATCAGGATGCTTCCTTTAAATTGGATTTGCCAACTAAGAAAGCAGGGCGCTTTTCCCTGATTGGACTGGGGGGAATGAGCCATATCATTCAAACAGATGAGGATGACGATTCCGGAAAGGTCTACGGTCGTTACGATTTTGGATCGCGCATGGGTGTTGTGGGAATGAAACATTTGTATGTCATCAACCCGAAAGTGTATGTGAAAAGCTATGTTGCCACAACAACCTACGGTAGTAAGGAAAAGGCGGAGGAGATAAGATCTGATAGCACAGCATTGTATCATTCATACGACGATTCTTTCAATGAACATAAGTTGAAGGTGCAATCGATAGTCAACTATAAATACAATCAAAAGCACATCTTTCAAGCGGGCGTAACCTACACGCACTCATTCTACGACTTTCTCATTTTAAAAGATGTACACGAAAATGGGACTTTCTACAAAACATTTAATGCGTCTGGAGATGCTGGAATGGTTCAATCTTTTGTAAGCTGGAAATACCGATTGAGTAATGATTTGACCATTGTTTCAGGGATGCATTACACGAACTTTCTCCTGAACAATAGCGAT
The DNA here is from genome assembly GCA_041582905.1 of Crocinitomicaceae bacterium. Taxonomy (GTDB): domain Bacteria; phylum Bacteroidota; class Bacteroidia; order Flavobacteriales_D; family Crocinitomicaceae; genus UBA4466. The sequence goes on from JBFHGY010000305.1 coordinate 2,466, forward strand.
GCAATAGAACCGCGATTGGGCGTAAAATGGAAACCAGCGCCACGACATACTTTCTCATTGGGATATGGAATGCACAGTCGTGCGGAAAGCATCTCATCATATTTGTATAACATTTTGTAGACTGATGGAACTTATTGGACACCGAATCGAAATTTAGAGTTATCCAAAAGTCAACACTATGTAGCTGGATATGGCTTTCAGTTGAACGAACGAGTGCATGTGAAAACCGAGGTGTATTATCAATATTTATACGATGTTCCTGTTGACAAGGACTCTTCGAGTTATTCCATTATCAATTCTTCTTCAGGCATTCCAGATTTGGAATTGGTCAACGAGGGAACAGGTAGAAACTATGGGGCAGAACTAACAATTGAGCGCTTCTTCAGTAACAACTTCTATTTTTTGATCACAGGATCACTCTATAAATCAACCTACACAGCGCTGGATGGAATTGAACGAAATTCACGCTTTGATGCGAATTATGCATCGAACGTATTAGTAGGGAAGGAATTTAAGTTTGGAAAGAAAAAGAACAAAACCTGCGGAATCAATACGAAAGTTTCTCTTCTAGGAGGAAACAGATACACTCCAATCGATTTAGCGGCTTCTCAGGTGAATGGTTATACGGTGTATCAGTATGATAAACGATTTTCTGAAAAAGGAGAAGATGTGTTCTTTCTCAATCTTGGTTTGACCTATCGAGTAGATATGAAGCGAACAAGTCATTCAATCAAAATTGATATCCAAAACCTCACGAATTACCAAGCAGTGGTTTCAGAATACTACAACGAACGAACAAATCAAATAGAACAGTACACGCAGTTGTCACTTGTTCCCAATCTTGTTTATCGAGTGAAGTTCTAATCCAGTTGAAAAGAACCGAAGAGTTCAGTAATGTAGCAACCCCGTATTTCCCGCAATCGCATTTTCCGTAGTTATGGTCTGTTTTCGGAGGCGTCAATACCCCAACTTTGTTTCATCAATTGATAACAACACAGGGGGATTCCGAAAAACCTAAACAGAGTAGGAGACTTAACTTAAATTAATTATCATGTCAGACGTAACAGGATTACAAAGAATATCAAATGGGTATGCAGCTACAGTAGAATTTACCAATGTGGAGCATGCTGGGAATAACCGACAAATCACCGCGTTAACGAATAAAGAAGTAGGTAACGCTTGGATTCCATGGTGTAACAACAAAGAGGAATTCAAAAAGAAACACATGAAAATTGAGGCGGCCAATCTTACCTTATATATTTGGCAGCAGGGACGCTCCATTCGCTGCACGCGAGATGGGTGGCAAGAAAATGCACCAAGTATCGGAGGGGACTCCAATATTGCTCAAAGTGTTTATTGGACGATTGGTGAGAATGGAAGCATCACGCAATTCAAAGAGGGATAATTCTTTCCACTCTACTAACAGAATCCTGGGCTTAACAGTCTGGGATTTTTTTTGCCCGATTTTTATATTCAAAAAAGTAATTAACGTGAGTTCGGGATAAGAATGCCGTCAGACGGTATGGTCGTGAATTATACGAGGCACAATTTTAGATGGATAACGAGTTATCTCGATGGAATTTAACGAAGTAGAATGCTCGATCATATTGAATCAATTCATTGAATTCGCCTGAAAACAACGATTTTCTTCACCTTTGCGCATTGAAATAACTCGTTATTCCTTCTGCTTAAAGGCTCGAACCTCATTATTTTCAGACGATCTGACAAAATTCTTATCCCGAACTCACGTTAATTAGGAATCCGTAAGGCAAACATTTATATTGGGGTCCAACCACTCGTAAAATGACCTCAGAAAACACCACTATTCAGATAGGATTAATCGATGATCATCAATTGTTTCGAGAAGGAATTAAATCCTTACTATCCGAAACATCGTGGATTTCTCTCGTGTTGGAAGCATCCAGCGAGTCCGATTTTTTTACTCAATTATGTACTACGGTTCCTGATATCATCCTCCTCGATTTAGAACTGGGTGATTCGGACGGAATAGAGATCATTAAAAAACTCAAAGTATCGCATCCCGATGTGAAAATCATTATGCTCACCATGCACGGTGAAGATCGGATGATATCTTATCTCATGGAAATTGGGGCAAATGCATATTTACCAAAAGACTCGAACCAAAGCGAGTTGGAGATGGCAATAAAGACAACCTATGAAGAAGGATTTTATATAAGTCCACA
>JBFHGY010000306.1:0-4666 GCA_041582905.1 Crocinitomicaceae bacterium
ACTCGCTTAATCGATCGGTGAAATCATCCATTTGGAAGTTCACTCCCCACTTCAAATTACTTTTCGCAACAATTGAGCTATCGTTCTTCAAATATCCTTTGTGCAACAAGTGATCTCCGTTGTGATACACATTGAAAATGGTCGCGTTTAATCTATTTCTCGCATGATTTAAAAACGTCCCAATTCCTAAAGTTGAGATCGAATCACCAAATTCCTCCTTCGCTGGATCGGTCTCCAACTCATTGATGAAATACTGTCCTTGAATGTCGAAGTATTCACGCTCATCCGTGTTAAACACCGTTGCGTACAAATCCAATTGCGTTTTTTCGCTAGGTTTCCATTTCAAGGAAGTTCCTCCCATCATCGTTTGGAAACGCGTTTGTTCCTGACCATCAAAGTAGATAACGAAAGAATAGGCTTCGTTTGCTGTTCCAAAATCTGTGCGTTGAGTTTGCGGAGCAAATCGGTAATTATTGGAAGAAAAGTGACCAATCACCGACCAGTCCAAATTTTCATTCAGTCGCACATTCGTTAAAAACTGCGCATCCGCAAATACAGGATTGTACGCACCTTTCGCAGGCAAAGAGTTCAAGAGATATCCATTCGCACGGTAACGCGCACCCACCAAATAGCTGAATCGAGGGTTGACTTGTTGCTCGACATGCGCCTCCGCTCCAAGCAGTGAAGCCACCAATGATCCTCTGAGTGTATCGCTTGGCTGTTTGTACTCGATATCAAGAACTGAGGACAATTTATCGCCGTATTGGGAATCGAAACCACCACTCGAAAAGCTAATATTCTTAACGAGTGCTGAATTGATGAAACTCATTCCTTCCTGCTGTCCCGATCGGGTTAAGAAAGGGCGATAAATTTGAAAACCATTCACATACACGAGGTTTTCGTCGTAATTTCCTCCACGAACGTTGTAATTCGATGTTAATTCATTGTTTGATGTGACACCGACTGCTGTCAGCGCTAAACCGTATTCAATATCACCTCTTGGCAGCAACTGTGGATCGAAATGAGGAAGTTTAGGAAGGTCGAAAACGTTTTCCGTTCTTCGAACGACAATTACCTCATCCTCCTGTTGGAAAGAGAATTTTACATCCGCTAATGTATTCGATCCGATCTTGAGGGAAATTGTTCTTTCAATTGTCTCCGTCTCATTTCCATCCGAGGATCTCAACTTGACCACCACCTTTTCTGGTTGGGTAAAAATCAGCTCAAATCTCCCTTCAGAATTGGTGTACGCTACATCAATCGCTTCAGATGAAAAAACCGTAACATTTTCTACAGGTTTTCCATTTCTATCCAAAGCTCTTCCTGTCAACTTCACTTCTTCCTGAGAGAAGGAAAATCCAGCTAACAATATGAGTAGTACAACGATTAATCTAGGCATGTGTGCAAATGTAGTTGAACAAACGTGAACACGTTCAATTTATTTTGCAGAATCTGAATCGATCAAAACAATTAGGTTTTCTGAAAACGGATTGAGTGCATCATAGAGTTGATCTAAATTCGCCTGAATAGAGCCATCCGCACAGAAAGACAAGAAGTTCGCTGAGCGCTCTTGTAATCCTCCACCTGGAAAAAGTCGATCTTTGATTGTTTCGATCGACTTCATAGCTTGGTCATGCTGTCCTTTCGCAGCCTTTACCAATTTCGATTTGAAGTTATCCAATTGTTTCTCCAAACGAGTAGATTCCGCCGCTGCAAACTTGCCCATGTTAGCGTCAACGCTCAGTGCACGTGCTTCCATTTCAACCGTCAGCTTTTCTACCAACTGATTCAAATCGGAAAAATCCAATTCTTCAGCGGCATGCTCCTTCACATATTCTTTCTTCAAAATATCGACATCCTTGAAAACCTGTTTCCAATCCATATCGATTTTTTCCATCCGCTTAGTCGTTGTCCGATCGATCCAAAGAACTGAATTTCGAACTTTAATAATCGGATAAAGCGTAGAATACGCTTCGAACACTCCTTTTAATTGCAACCAGTAAGAAATCTCTCCTGCTCCACCGATGTACGATATATTTGGGAGAATGACTTCTTGATACAAAGGACGCATCAAGGCATTGGGCGAGAAACATTCAGGATTGGAGTCTACCAATGTGAATAGCTCGTCTTCCGACCAGCTTTTATCACCTGCTTCGAATCCATTTTCTGTTCGAATAATTCGCTCTCTGAAACCATTCTCAATGTAAAATAAGTTGATTGGACGAGCATGCACTTGAATTTTGAATCCATCTGCCTCCAAAGACTCATTCGTTGTATGAACAGCCTTTTCCGTTTTACCTAATTTCAACTCTTCCTTGACAATTGGAGCAAATAATCGCTTTAGGTCTGGATCATCACCATCAACGATAATCAATCCCTTTTCTCCAAATAAATGATGGACCAAATTTCTCGTCGCATCCGCCAGATTCGCGCCATTGTATGCTTCCAACAGAGGTTCAATCTCTGCTCGCTTATCTTCTCCGAAGAAATTCAAAATTTCCGCTTTGAAAGCTTCCAATGCCTCAATTGAAAATCGTCCAACAGGTCCACGCTGTCCGTACTCCACTGAAAGCGATTGATTGAACATATTAGTGCCTTGAATTTCTTCAAAATCGTGATCCTCCGAAGCCATCCAAAAAACAGGAACAATGTCCGTATTTGGGTATCTACTATTTAATTCCGTTGCCAGCTTGATTACCTCAAGAATCTTAACCACAAAATACATTGGACCAACGAGAAGCGTCAACTGATGTCCCGTTGTTACCGTGAATGTATTTGGAGATAACAATCGATCAAAGTCAGGTCTATTCTCCTCAATATTCGCATACTGCTTCTTGAGAGCCTGAACGAGCGTCGTTCGCTTCTCATCTACAAACTCAAACTTTTTCGCCTCCACTTGATGAACTAACATCTCCTCCGAGAACACCCGCTGCACGTACTTTTCTGTTTCATTTGTCTTATGAACAAGTCGTACATGTTGCTCTGAAAATATTCCCGCTTCTTCCCTATTGATTTCTGTAATTCGCATGTACAAATTTAAGGAAGACATGGGAAACGCAATATGTTTTCCATTGTATTCATTTGGAAATTGAACGATCAGGATTGATTTCCTAAGGTAGAGATGTTGGGTTAAATGCTTGGTTTGAATTGGTATTTCGCAATATGGCGAAATTGCAAAATGTACATATTGAAATATTCACATATCGACATATTTCGATATATCGATAAGAGGTCCACAGTTCCACTCAGCAATATTGCTTAATTACTTAACGCAAACAAAAAAACATCCCAATCTACATCAAACAACCAATCTTCAGTTCAACTCAAGCGCGGTTTTTTGACCATTCTATCGAATAAAAGCCAGTTACAATGTATCTTTGTCCGAAAAAAGGAATAATGCAAGCAATTATCAAAACGAATAAGGGAACGATGACGGCCGATTTGTACACAGAAGACACGCCAAAAACAGTGGCTAATTTTGTGAAATTGGCGAAAAATGGATATTACAACGGATTGAAATGGCACCGTGTAATTCCTGATTTTGTGATTCAAGGTGGGTGTCCAAACTCAAAAGATGGAGCAACTGGAATGCCTGGAACAGGTGGACCTGGATACCAAATTGATTGTGAAACAGACGGAGGAAATCAACACCACGATCGTGGAGTACTTTCAATGGCTCATGCAGGAAGAAACACAGGAGGATCACAATTCTTCGTTTGTCACTCCAGAAACAACACTGCTCACTTGGATGGAGCTCACACGTGCTTTGGAAAAGTGGTAGATGGTGTAGATATTGTCGACGATATTCGTCAAGGAGACACAATTGATTCGATTGAAATCGTAGACTAATTTGAGTCAAAAGAAAATCATAGTAATAGGTTCTGGGGTCGCTGGTTTGGCGACCTCAGTTCGCTTGGCCAAACGTGGATTTGAAGTCCATGTATTTGAATCAAACCCTTTCCCTGGGGGGAAAATCAATAGTGCCAACTATGGTAATTATCGCTTTGACCGCGGACCTTCCGTTTTTACAGGTCCAAAATACCTCAAGGAAATCTACGATTTGTGTGGAGAGGACTTTTCAGAGTTCGAAATGGTTCCCCTGAAAACCTCCTTCAACTATTTTTTTAATGATGGGTTACGTTTGAATTTATCCAATAAACGAGACGAAATCATTGAAGAAATATGCTCCAAATTAGGAGAAGATCGAACGACAATTGAAGCCTATTTGGACAAGGCAGCCAAAAACTATGATGCCATAGCTCCCATGTTTATAGAAGCTTCGCTTCATTCTTGGAAGAATTACACGGGGAAGTCCTTTTTCAAAGCGCTTGGAAGAATTACGAAGTATAAGCTATTCTCCACCATGAATGAGGAGAATCAGGCAGCATTTAAGAACCCAAAAACGGTTCAACTTTTCAATCGCTTTGCCAGCTACAATGGAAGTGACCCGTATCAGGCACCCGCCATGTTGAACATGATTGGACATCTTGAAATCAATCAAACGCCGTATTTACCCAAAAACGGGATGATTCAGATTACCGATTCTCTGTATCAACTCGCTCAAAAGTTTGGCGTGCAATTCCATTTCAGTGAACGCGTCAACAAGATTCTTTCAGACAACAAAAGCGTGACAGGAATCGAAACCGAAAAAGGAAGCTACAAAGCC
>JBFHGY010000307.1:0-4662 GCA_041582905.1 Crocinitomicaceae bacterium
AAGACCAATGCAGGTGTGAATCAATTGGAAATTTTTGAAAAGATGAATGTCGAGATTAATAAGTTGCTTCAGGATCATAACGAACGTGCAATCCTCGATTATTTCAATGTTTCAGCATGGATTTACAGTAAACTGAACAAAATTACGTTCGCAGAAGCTGTCAGTAGTTTGAATGAACAATAATCATTGAATTTTATTGGTTTGACAATTTCACTTATCTTTAGTGCAAAACAAACCTATGAAACATTTTCTACTAATTGTCTCACTAATTCTGGTGGGAAGTGCCTCAGCACAAACATTACAAACGGATAACGCAGTCATACAGATGCCAAGCGATGCTTCGACCATGAATGGCGTAAATCCTATGGTGAAAACGACAGCGTGTGGACCAGACACCAATGGTTACGCCTTAGCGAAAGCAACAGGTCTGCAGGCGTTGAATGTCAATAATGCGACTTCTGCAGGAGCGGTTAGCCAATATTTCGACGCTCCTCAACCAATTACGGTTTCGGGAATGAGCTTTTACGCGTGGAAAGCTGACGTTACCAATGGTACAACCATGACGGTAAATGTTCAGATGTACGCTGCAGGAGCTGACTCCATGCCAACAGGAACTCCTTTGGCGACTACAACCGTTTCAATTGATACTACGTTTTCTCCTGGTACATTGGATGCGTTAAGAAAACATGCAACGTTTACAAGTCCAGTATCGGTATCTGTGCCTTATGTAATGGTACTTTCTAATCCTTCAGCAACGCCAATGTCGGTGGTATTCAATAGTTGGAATGCAGCTGATGGTGTTCAAGAGTGGTTGTCAAGTGCGCAACTTGGGCCAACATGGACACGAAGCTATAATCTGAACATCGGAGGAACATTGTTTGATGCCGATTGTCTATTTGAACCGCATACGAGTTATACACTCACAGCGAGCTTCTTGGTAGATGACCCATGTTTTGCTACGGGCTTAACATTGAATTTTACAAATGGCTCCTCGGCTGTCGTTGGAAATCGCATGTACAACGTGGCTGCCTTCCAAAACGTAACAGACTTATCTTATAATTGGAATTATGGAGACGGTTCTCTTTCAGAGAATGCGATTGACGCAACGCACACGTATGCTGCTGCTGGAACGTACACGGTTACTTTGACGGATACAATATATGGCTGGACAACGAATTGTATTACGGATACGATGGTCGATTTAGGAGGCGCTCCAACCGCAGGATTCTCTTCTGTGGAAACAGGATTGTCATCTACATTCACGAATACTTCGGTTTCTGGATCAGGAACAACCTACGCATGGGATTTTGGTGATGGAAACACATCAACAATGATGGACCCAACACATACCTACGCAACGGCAGGCACGTACACGGTATGTTTAACTGTGACAGATGCTTGTGGAACGGATGTTTCTTGTTCTGCTATTACTGTTACATGTACAGTTCCGACACCTGCGTTTACGCAAACATCAACGGGTACAATTGCGTCATTTACGAATACGTCGACAGCAGGAACTGGTGCAATGTACCTTTGGGATCTCGGAGATGGAAACACCTCAACTCAAATGTCACCAACACATACGTATGCAGCGGACGGAAACTACACGGTATGTTTGGTGGTTTCAGACAACTGTGGAACGGATTCAACGTGTCAAGTCGTAGTAATCACATCATGTGTTAACCCAACTGCAGGATTTACTTCAAGCGAAACAACAATTGGAACATTTGACTTTACAAGTACATCCACTACAACAGGAACAACAACCTATGCATGGGACTTTGGAGATGGAAATACAGACGCTACAATGAATCCATCGCATACGTATGCAGCAGGAGGAACGTACACAGTAACGTTGACAGTTACCGATTCTTGTGGTACCAATACATTTACGGGAACAGTAAGTACGACAGTTGGCGTGAACGAATTGGACTTGGTTGATCTATCTGTTTATCCAAACCCTTCGAATGGTGTGTTTGCCATTAAATCTTCTTTGGAGATGAGAGAATTACGTGTGACTGATTTGTCTGGAAAACTCATTGTAAAAGAAGAATTAGCTGGTGCTGAAGGCGTGATTGATGCAACGCAATTTGCCAATGGAACGTATTTCTTGGCGATTCAATTTGCGAACGATCATGTACAAACTGTAAGAATTGAAGTAGCGAAATAACTAAAGCAATCTTTAAGATATGAGAAGGGAGAATCTGATTGAGTTCAGAATTCTCCCTTTTTTGTTTATTGTACGCCGCAACTTAACTTGCGATTTTCCTATCTTTGTTCCTTTCTTAAAATAATCGATAACGATAAAATGGCGCAAAAATATACAACGCGAGAGCAAGATTATTCCAAATGGTACAATGAATTGGTAGGAAGAGCTGATTTAGCTGAACATTCTGATGTAAAGGGATGTATGGTGATCAAACCCTACGGTTTTGCGATTTGGGAAAATATTAAGGACGAGCTTGATAAGAAATTCAAGGAAACTGGTCACTCAAATGCTTATTTCCCGTTGTTTATTCCGAAATCATACTTGAGTAAGGAAGCGAGTCACGTAGAAGGCTTTGCGAAAGAGTGTGCCGTTGTGACGCATTATCGTTTGAAGAATGCAGAAGATGGAAGTGGTGTAGTTGTAGATCCTACAGCAAAGCTGGAAGAAGAATTAATTGTTCGTCCTACTTCTGAAACGATTATCTGGAATTCTTACAAAAACTGGATTCAATCTTACCGTGATTTACCTATTTTGATTAATCAATGGGCGAATGTAGTGCGTTGGGAAATGCGTACGCGCTTGTTCTTGAGAACGACAGAGTTTTTGTGGCAAGAAGGGCACACAGCGCATGCGACTCGTCAGGAAGCGATCGAGGAAGCAGAAAAAATGAATCAAGTATATGCTGATTTTGCAGAACAGTTCATGGCGATTCCGGTAATTCAAGGGTTGAAAACAGAAAGCGAACGATTTGCTGGCGCAGATGAAACATATTGTATCGAAGCAATGATGCAGGACGGAAAAGCACTTCAGGCAGGAACGTCTCACTTTTTAGGTCAAAACTTCGCGAAAGCTTTTGATGTTCAGTTCTCCGATAAAGAAGGGAAACGTGATTTCGTATGGGCAACGTCTTGGGGAGTTTCTACGCGTTTGATGGGAGCATTGATCATGACGCACTCAGATGATGAAGGTCTGGTTCTTCCTCCAAAATTGGCGCCTATCCAAGTAGTAGCCGTTCCAATCTATAAGTCACAAGAGGATTTGGAAAGGATTTCTGAGCGTTTCAACGAATTAGGAGAGAAATTAAAAGCAAGAGGGATTTCGTTCAAATATGATGATGATGACAATCGTCGCCCAGGTTGGAAATTTGCAGAATACGAATCAAAAGGTGTTCCAGTGCGTTTAGCAATGGGAATGCGCGATTTCGAAGGTGGAAACATCGAAGTAGCAAGAAGAGACGAGAAAACGAAAGAGGTGGTAAGCTACGATGGAGTAGACGCCTACATCGAAAATCTCTTGGAAGAAATCCAAACCAACTTATTGAACAAAGCGAAAACCTATCGCGAAGCTCGTACACATAAAGTGGATTCCTACGATGAGTTCAAAGTGCAATTGGAAGAAAAAGGAGGGTTCTTCTTGGCGCATTGGGACGGAACAGCTGAAACTGAAGAAAAAATTAAGCAAGAAACAAAAGCAACCATTCGTTGTATTCCTGCAGACCGAGAAGAGGAAACAGGAACATGTATGGTGACAGGAAAGCCATCTGCAGGTCGCGTAATATTTGCTAAAGCATATTAATATGAGTGAGAAAAATGCCGTTCGTGAAGGAGTAATCAATTTGTTGTTGAACAAAGCAGCAATGAAGCAAGATATTGCTGATTATTCAGAAAAAGTCTTTGACCAGTTTAAATGGATCATGGACGATGAACTGAAAACATTGCGAAAGTCTGTTGATGATAGTCGTGTGCGCCTCAAAATGGAGGATAAAGGACATCACGAATTTCGTGTATCAATAGGAAGTGATGTACTCGTATTTCAATTACATCGCAATGTGTTTCGCTTACCGGATGAAAATCCTCTCTGGAAAACACCTTATTTAGAAGAGAATGGGGCAAACGGATTTTTCGGGATGATCAATATTTACAACTTCCTCGCGGAATCTATTGAGCAAAATCGCATCAACGATCCAGGGTACTTAATCGGTCGCTTATACCTAAATCATGATGAGAAATTTATGGTAGAAGGGAAGGGACAACTCGGGTTCTTGTTTAGAGATTTGGCAAATAGTCGCATGAATGAAGATATTATTCGTCATATTATTCAAGTTTCTATGGCTTTTGCAATTGAGTTCGATTTGATTACACCACCTTACGAAATGGTGCAGCAAGTGTCTGTAGGACAGATACAAATGATTAGCTCAAACCTACAAGTAGCAACGGGAAAACGCCTCGGATTTAAGTTTAGTGCAGAGGATAATTCAGTTTATTAGAAAAAAATATTGCTACTGTTGTTGATCATTAAAGAAATTCACTTTATATTTGCACTCCCAAAATAACAAGCGGGATTTGAAATGCTTAATTGGCCCATTCGTCTAGTGGTTAGGACGCCAGGTTTTCATCCTGGAAACAGGAGTTCGATTCTCCTATGGGCTGCCAAATCGATATAAGTGTCGATAT
>JBFHGY010000308.1:0-4660 GCA_041582905.1 Crocinitomicaceae bacterium
AAGAGTTACAAGTGACATTGATCGAAATAAACCCAAACAGTACGAAAAACGTGGAACACCTCGTCCAATCGTTTGGGTTGGGTGATCGCGTGGAATCGATCATGTGTGCAGATGCAACTTCGGTTGTGTTGCCGAACCATCAATCAGGCAATGGAGAACCTCTCGACCTTCAATACGACATCCTGCTGAGTGAAACCATGCAACATGCACTTCAGGCTGAATTGCAAGTGGTGATTTGTGCCCATTTATTGAATCAAATGCCAGAAAATACGCTGCTTATTCCTCAGTCCATCGATCTTGATCTCATTCGTATGCAATTGGATGCAGGAAATTTTCGTTCGGTAGAACGCATCGGTGAATTGATGAAGGTAGATGCGTCTTTTCTTCGAAATGAATTACCAATCGGCTCAGAGTGGGAATACAAAAAGCACTTCGATGTATCGAATCAAGCGGCAGAATCGGGTGAGTTTTTGGGCATTTCAACAACGATACAGGTCTTCGAAGAGGAAACAATCCATCAACATGAAAGCGGATTAACCGTTCCAAAGGTGCTGACACTCGTTGAAGACGTGATCAATCAAACAATTGAATGTTGCTACAAAATCAGTCCCGAACCAAGATTTGAATTCACGATCATACCGAAATCCTAGAATAGTAATTGGGATGCTAGCGTAATACGTTGATGTGTCCCGTATATTCAAAAGCAGATTTTTCTCCACTGTCGTAGTTGTTCGGCCACACAATAAACTTGTAAACGTACATTCCCGATTGAACCAATTCTCCGCGGTATCTTCCGTCCCAAACAACGGATTCAGAATTGTCATCCGCGCCTTCAAAAATAAGCTCGCCCCAACGGTTGTAAATTTGCAATTCAATCCACTTGATGTCCGTGGCATAGCCAAAGAAATTTTCATTGTATCCATCTCCGTCTGGAGTAAACGAGTTCGGTGCGTAGAACACGAAGATGGAAGGTACAGTAATCACTTGAATAGCTGTGTCGGTACAACCGTGCTCAAGGTTATTGGCAATCAACATGACTTCGTAAGTGGTCTCTTCTCCGTTCGTTTCGAAGTTGTAGAAATACGGTAAGAAAATATTCGGATCGTACAAATAATCTTCGTTGTTGTCCATGAACCAGATGGCTTCTTCTGTGTTCTGCGATGACTGATTCACGAAGGTGAAATTGGTTGATGTGCCTTGAGAATAATCGTGCGTGTAATAGAAGTCCGCATGAACACTTACATCAAAGACTTCGACAGAGTCAATATGCGAAAGACAGCCAGCCGTGTCGGTGTATTGATTGTAGATCCAACCGCCTATGCTTCCAGCCCAATCGATGGTCGCCAAATCCGTTCCCTGACCTGAAGTAACGAAGGCATTTCCATTATCGTTGACAACGGTCCATTCGTACCAAGGTTGTCCCAAAGGCGTTTCCACTTGATAGTCTGCTAATTCATAACATTCGGTGCTGTCATAAATTAAATAAGGTGCATCGGGCGTTTTGTAAGCGAGAGTGTAATGTTCATTAATGAAATCCGTCTCGTTAAACGCACTTACGTAGCTGTAATTTGGATCGTTGTAATTACCGTGATCGTATACCACGCGCCAAGTCGGGTTGTCCCATTGAGCTACATCTGGAAAATATCCATCTTGTGGCGGATAATGCGCAAAATCAAGTTGATATCGATTCGTTGGATTCGCCGAGTTAAAGGTGTAGAAATATTGATTTTGAATCTTACACAGTGAGGTATCCATATCGGCTTCAAATGCGGAAATGAGGTCGGGTGAGTGATGGTGGAAAGTAATAATGACCGTGTCACTCGCGTCACCCGAAGTTAAAAGTGCTTTTAGCGGACGATGACGGAAAGAACCTTGGCTCGATCCAGTTGGAATTACGTTTAATTCGTTTTGAAGAAGGTGTTTTTTGATGAATCCATCCTCATCGGTACTAATGGTTCCTTCGGCAGCAAACGTAGGATCGAAAATGATCGCGTTGGCACTGGAACTGTCCACATAAAGTATTTGAGCATGTACAGCGAGTTCTCTATCGGTTAGGTCGAGAATGCTTCGAACGCGAATGTCTTGACCTTGTTCTTTACGATCTGTTCCTGTTAGTTGCAAGTCCCAAAACCGCGAAATGCTATCCCCCAAGAACCACTGATTCGCTCCATACATTTCTACCATTCCCTCAGAAATGAGTAGCATTCCGTTGTTGATCCAATCGTTTTCGATGCGGTAGTCTCCCGATGAAAAAACAATCGATTGGTTTTGCAGCTCAAAATTTCCTGGAGTGACATCGTCGTAGGTTTGGATAAAACCGTCGTTTTGTAAAACTGAAACGGGGCCATCTGTAATAATATCACCAAAGACATGCATTTCAGCATCTTCTGCTACGAATAACACGTTGGATTGATTGAATACGGTTGCATCTTGCCCGAAAACGGGTAAGCTAACCAAAAACGCTATCCAAGCAAGGTGTTTCATTCGCGATTATTCTGCTGTAACTTGAAATTGTTCGTATCCTGCAGGCACTTCGAAAATGGAAGCGTCCAAGCTTTGCGCTTCAGCTACCAAATCAATCGTGTAGGCGCCAGTATTTTTGTTGACAACCAATTTCTTTGGAAGTTTCGGAGAGTTGAACGCATCCAAAAGTTCGTAAACGGGATCGTTGAAGTACTCAGAAAACCCCGTAAGATTCACTTCTTCTGATCCGAAATAGGCCACAGCACTTCCATTGTCAGTAACAACCGTGTATCCTTGACACATTTCTCCGTCAATTTCTATGGCGTCTGTTTGTACTTGTTTCAAGATGGTCAGTGAATCGTTCTTATCGACTGCTCCAGCCGTATAGAGATAGTATCCTTTTTGATCAAACTCTGGAACATCCATGCACAGTTTTAATTGACCAGCCGCTCGGTTCAACAAGACTTTGTAGCTTCCGGTTGGGTCGTTTGATACAATGGCAATTTGGTCTCCCTTCACGTAAAAATCGAAGGTCGTAACAACACCATTTTGAGTCTTTGTACAGTGAATAATTCCCTCGAAAGCGGATGACCAGCTTGTAAGGGCAACTGCGATAATTGCTATGAAGTGTTTTAATTTCATCTTATATTCCAATTTGTCCCCTTACGGAAACGGTTTGATAATCACCATCTTCAATATTGACAACTCCTGTTCTGCGAATGGCGTAGCCAGCTTGTCCCGGAGATACGTTGAGAAGTGCGTTGTAAATACTGTTTGAAATGTTATTGAGGATTCCAGAAAGTCCAGGGACGGGTGCACAAATAGTCCCAATAAACGGAATGCTGATACACAGCTCAAGTGATGTTCCTGTGAAATCTACTGGGTTTGCGATGGTTCCTCCAGGCTCACCGAAGTCGCCTCCAGCCCCTCCGTTCGCTTTTACAGCAAATGTACCTTGGATCGGTCCGAAAGAGAAAGGTTGAGAAATTCCCTTACTTACAGCAGCACCTTCGTCATCATCATAAAGAGATTCGGCGTCGTTTCCGCTTTCCCATAATCCCAAGATGATATTACACACCCCTTGTGTGTCACCACCTCCGAGACCGTCAGGCATTCCACCACTTCCTCCTGCACCCACTGCGAAACAGACCGTAAAAGGTCCAAGGTTGACAGGTTGGAAATAACCAACAGTGAGACCAGATCCACCTCCAGCGTAAATCATTCCTGAGTTTCTGATTTCAGTGTCGCATCCAAGAATCATGGCGTCACCACCATCTTGTCCGTTCACGGTCATTTGAATAGGAGCGTTACCACCTCTTCCGAAAACTAATCCACGGTGAATGATTCCCATTTTACATGCTGGGTTGATGGCTCCTGTAGTAAATGCAGGAAGAGTCGCATCTGCCGAACGAATGGATACGTTTTCTTCAATGGTAACGACCACACAACTGTTCCCAGTGATTCCGTTAGCGGAAAGGTCGTAGTTTGTTTGATCGGTTGTGATGTTCACCAAATCACACATTGCTACATTTATGGTCAGTGTTTTTGCTACAATACGTTCACCACAATTCGCAAAAATAGTCACGTAATGATCTCCACCTCGCTCGAATACATTTGTTAGAATATCAATGTTGATGGTAAATGTTCCTGTTACGGAATACTGACTTAATGTGACATCTGTTTCTTCGGTAAAGGTATGCACTACGGTCAACTCTACAGGGAGAACAGTTCCTCCAGGAGTCGATTGCGTAATGGTTACGGGTGCCGAAATGGACATCGTGGTCATTCGGTCGATATTATAAGTTGCCTGTTGAAAGGCGATATCGACTTCACAATCGTCACACGTTTCTAAATAGGTAGGAACCCAGCATGTTCCGTTCCAAATTTCTTCCTGCAATTCATCGGTGTGATAAATAATCAGTCCAACTGCGGGGGCAGCAATAGCATCTCGTTCTACCGTTGTCAAACGTGGGACAAGAAGTCCTTGATTATCTGATTCAAGATGAAGTACAGCCGACGGATCGGGCGTATTCGTGTTAATTCCTACGTTTTTATTCTGACCGAAAGCATTGGACGCGGCAAGCAGTACCCCAGTGAGTAGTATTGTTTTCATTGATAGCATAGGCTTAAATGTAATTAAAATACGTTTAAGTATGCATGCAGGTTGCCAATAAATGCCTAAAAATTAGCTGGATTG
>JBFHGY010000309.1:0-4659 GCA_041582905.1 Crocinitomicaceae bacterium
CCGTTAAATGTACACGATTGTGGTGTAGAAGGAGTTCCTCCATTCACGGTAAGTGTAATCACTTGGTGTGAAGTAACAGTTGTTCCAATTGAAGGAGATTGTGTTACAGTCAAATTGGAAAGTGGCTCACAGTTGTCAATTAATACTGCGCTTGAAGTGTAATTCCCAACGGTTGCTTGACAGGTCATGTCCACAATTAAATTGGTGTCAGAAGGACAAATAATTGTAGTTGGAATGGTGTCCAAGGTTCGCATATCGAAAGTACACGTCGTGCTATTTCCGTATTCATCCGTAGATGTCATGATGATTGGCGTGACTACAATCGCTCCGTTAATAATATTTCCTGGAGCTGGACTTTGAACGGTGGTGATGTTTGAACTAGACGAACAGTTATCCGATGTAAGAACAAAGGCTGTGTAATCAGGAATAAGTCCATCACAGTTGTTGTCCACGTATACTGATGTGTCCGCTGGACAAGTGGACGTCGGTGAGATCGTATCAATAATGTTCAACGTGAAGTTACACGTAGTAGAGTTCCCCGCTTCGTCGGTAGCTGTAAGTACGATTACTTGAGATCCACCAGGACCAACGCCTAACACGGTATTAGCAGGGATATCTTGAACAACCGTGATGTTTACGGAGTCAGAACAGTTATCGGATAGCGTAAAGCCTGAAGTGGTGTAGTCTTCGGTTACGGCTAAACATCCGCTTTGTACGGGCAAATCTCTTGGGCTGTCACAGACAATGGTTGGACCTGAAGGGTCAATTCCTGTAACCACAACATTGTCAATAGCTAACGGATCACCTGAAATTGTCGCGTCATTGTATGTAAAACGGAATCCGATTTCGAACGTAGTTCCCTCCAAAGTAGCAGGTAATGGAACGCCAGAGGCAGCAGACCATGTTGCAGAAATTGGTAAAGCTGGTCCTAAAGGAATCCATGTTACTCCACCGTCAGTGGAGTATACAACTTCTGCAAAATCTTCACTGGCAATTCCCCCCATTAAATAATCAAAAGACAATTCCAGCGTTGTAGCACATCCCGCGTTAACGGTATGAGAGATGACAGTGCTGTGAGTCAAACCAACAGGTGCGTTCGCATATACATATTCTTCGGTTTGACCAGGGTCACATCCTGGAGAAGATCCACCCGTGGCGGAAATGTACATGCTGTTGATTCCAGCTAAACTGGGCCCATTTGATGGACAGTTACTAACGATCCACTCATTGGGAGTGAGATCACCACTTGCAGTCCATGTGGTTCCACCTGATTCGAATAATTCGCTAAGAAGCGTAATGTTTTGTGCAGTAAGTTGTGTTGATGCTAGTATAGTCAGCAAACATAAGAGCAGTCTGATCATAAGGAAATGCCTTTTTAAGTCTTGCAAATATACGATTCTTCGATTGTTTTTTGCTCATTTTCAATGTGGGATCTGTTTCTAGAACGGTAGTTCACACTACTTTTGCTCATAACTTTTTGAAGTGATCATTTTTTTGAGTTCGAAATGAACTTATTTTCGCTTAAAATCGATTGAAATGAAACAAGTCGGAATCATTTGCGGAGGATTTTCGTCGGAGTACGAAATCTCTGTAAAAAGTGCTACAACCATTCGTGATAATTTCCCTGATGGATATGCTGTTTATTTGGTGCACATGAGCAAGAATGGATGGCAAATCGAAGTGGATGGACAACTACACGATTTTGATTCTGTTAATTTTCAGGCGACCGTAGACGGAAAAACCATTAAAATCGATCTTGCCATTGTTTATATCCACGGAAATCCTGGAGAAAACGGAAAGGTTCAAGCTTATCTTGAAATGATTGATATTCCTTACGTGAATTCGGGTCCGTTGGCGTCTGAGTTATCTTTTGATAAATGGTTTTGTAATCAATTTTTGAAGGGATTCGGAATTAAGGTGGCGGATTCTATTTATCTAAGATCGAAAAATGAACAAGTGGATGAAGCGGCGATTGTGAAACAATTAGGACTTCCGATTTTTGTGAAACCTTGTGATTCTGGATCGAGTTATGGAATCGCACGAGTGGATAAACAGGAAGATTTGACTCCTGCGATCGATGCTGCCTTTAATGAAGGTCGAACAGTCGTGCTTGAGGCGTTTCTGAAAGGAACAGAGGTGACATGTGCTGTCTATCGCTCAGAAAATGGCTTGGTAGCTTTGCCCTTAACAGAGATCGTTTCCAAAAATGCATTTTTCGACTTTGAAGCAAAGTACAATGGTCTATCGGATGAGATAACTCCTGCTCGAATTAGCGATGAGTTGACATTGAAAATTCAGGAAGTCTCCAAAGAGATTTATGATTTGATGCAGTTGCGCTCAATTGCCAGAGTCGATTTTATGCTTGTAGATGACGTGCCTTATGTGATTGAAGTGAACACAACACCTGGGTTTTCTGCTGCTAGTTTGGTTCCACAAATGATTGCTGTTACTGGAAAAACCATTTCTGAATTTTGGTCGGAAATTCTTGCTGTCGAAGTCGCAAATCAATAAGGCGAAAGGGAAGGACAGGAAGTGTTATTTCTAATTTCTCGCAATCGCATTGAAAACAACTTCCATTTTGTCGATTAATGCCGAATTAGAACATGTTTGGTTATTGACGATCAAGGCGAAAGCATATTTCTTTCCGCTAGAAGCATCAACATATCCTGCATAACTACGAATACGCGTCATCGATCCGCTTTTTGCGGCAATTTTTCCATGCCCAGATTGATTTCGACAAATGTTTCGCATCGTTCCACTGACTCCAGCTACAGGTAAAGATTCTTTGAAACGTTTCCCGTTTGAGCCATTGTACATAGCTTTGAGTAAGTCAGTGAAATTCGAGGCTGATATTGCATTTGTTCGCGATAAGCCACTTCCGTCATTGACATGCATACCTGAAGTCGACCATTTCTTTGACCAATAGTTTTCTAAAACACGAAGTCCGCTTTCCGTACTTCCGTCTCCTGTTTTATGATAACCAACAAGATTCACAAGGTGTTCGGCAAATAAGTTAATACTGCGCTCGTTTGTTTTGTCGACAATATCACCAATACGAGTTCCATAATGACTGAAAAGGAAGGTACGTTTTGCGTAAAACGAATTTCCCGTTGTGAGTTCCATGCTTCGCGCGGTATTTAAACTTCCGTCAATCTGAATACCTTTTTCTTTTAGCACTTTTTCGAGCTCGTATGCAAATTGATGTTCTGGATCGGGTAAACTCCCTTTCACTACAAATGCAGAACTTCCAGCTGGAAGAGTTCCTGTTACAAATCGATCCATAGAATACGGAGCACCATAGATGTAAGCATTGTCGCCACCTCCGGATGCTGCCTTCACATAGTTGTGTACTTCTAAATTAGGAACGGAGGGATTCAAGGAAACCAGTTTCGATTCTGAACCTACGCGACCAGGAACTTTAAAGGTGTATTGAACGAGGTTGTCGAAAATGGAAAGTCCTGATGGTCCAGCTCCGTAATAATTTCCCATGTCAACCCAATTCCATCCATCTGGAGCTCCGCCGTATCCGAATTCGGAAGCATCCGCAATAATAGATCCCTCTATTTTTCGAATTCCTTTTTGTTTCAAGCTGTCGGCCCAAGCGTACAAGAAATCGCGTTCATGACCTTGACTGCAGAAGTACTTGCTGCCCAATGATGGATCACCTCCTCCACGTATCCAAAGATTTCCGTGAAGAATTCCAGAAGAATCGACCTCTCCATCGGAATAAATTCGAGTCTCAGGTCGATAATTTTCTCCCAAAATCTCTAATGCCGTAGCAGTGGAGAAAAGTTTTGCCGTAGAGGCAGTGGGAAGAACCGTTTCTTCGTTGTAAGAGGCAACGGTTGAGCCTGTTGAGAGGTCAATAACATGGAAACTAATGCTTGCATTTTTCAGGTGACTCGACGCAGCGAATTGATCAATTGCTGTTTGAACCTGATTTTGCTGCGCATAAACGAAGTTTCCAATTAAGAAACCGATCAAAAGAAATGAACTTAGTATCTTCATCGCGCGTTTTGTGTAAATTTCTTGAAGAATCTTCAATGAATGTGCCAAAGCGTAAAAACTTTTGAACAATACATGTTCGATAGTCGGTTGAAAAACCGTGTGTTTACAACTGAATGGATACAAACGAGAGAGAATTTACGTGGGGAAAATAAAAATACTTCGAATCATTAACCGATTCAATATCGGCGGACCAACGTATAATGCAACATTCCTAACGGCCTTTTTGGGAGATGATTACGAAACAATGTTGGTAGGCGGTTTGCCAGAAGAGGGAGAATCTGACTCCTTATTTATACTGGATAAGTACAACGTAAAACCTTTATTGATCAAAGAACTGGTTCGAGAACCAAATCTGAAAAGTGATCGTGCCGCTTACAAAAAACTAAAGGAGATTATTCGTGAATTTCAACCTGATATTGTCCATACTCATGCTTCAAAAGCGGGTGCTTTGGGGCGAAAGGCGGCAAAATCATGCAAGGTCCCTGTTATTGTACATACTTTTCATGGTCATGTTTTCCATTCCTATTTTGGAAAGTTGAAAACGGATTTATTCAAGCGAATTGAACGAAATTTGGCGCGAAAATCAACAGGGATCGTGGCAATTTCAAAAGGGCAAAAGCAAGAACTGACTAAAATCCACAAAATCTGTCC
>JBFHGY010000310.1:0-4658 GCA_041582905.1 Crocinitomicaceae bacterium
CTTCCTATCGTGGACGCAGGTCCAGATCAGGCTGTATGTGAAGGTACGGCTGTAACCTTGAGTGGTTCAGGTGCTTTGACGTATGAATGGAATAATGGCGTAATTGATGGAGTGAGCTTTGTTCAAGAATTGGGTACGGTTACGTATTCGGTTATCGGTGTAGATGGCAATGGCTGCGGGAATGGAGATCAGGTCAATGTTACCGTGAACCCTCTTCCTTTGGTAGATGCTGGCGTAGATAAAATTGTTTGCGAAGGTACCTCTATTGTTTTCGCTGTAACGGGAACATCGAATCTCCAATGGAGTAACGGTATTACAAATGGAGTTCCGTTTACGCAACCTGTGGGAACAATGAACTACACTGTTTCGGATTCTTTGCCTACGGGATGTTCGGCATCGGATGATGTGACAGTTACCGTAAATCCTCTTCCGGTGGTGCTTGCTTATGACATTGTTATTTGTCCTGGTGATGGAGTAACATTAGAAGGTCAAGGAGCAGAGAATTACGAATGGACAGGTGGAATCATTGACGGAGTTGAGTTCTTCCCAACACAAACATCGTTATACGAAGTGACAGGAACCAACAGCTTTGGATGTACGTCTACCGCGTTGGCACAGGTAACTGTGTTGCCTGGAGCGACGGCTGACTTCGATATTTTGGACCTCACACTTTCTACATTATCTCCTGGAACTGGTTTCACCAATAATAGTTCTGGTGCGGTTTCATACGAATGGACATTTGGTGATGGATCAGGTATTAGCAATGAATTCGAACCATATCACGAATTCCCTACCGATGAAGCAGGATCGTATGAAGTAACACTCTTGGTAACATCTCCGGATGGATGTACTTCTGAACGCGTGAAGTATGTATATGTAACCCTGGACTACAGTGTCTATGTTCCAAATGCTTTCACGCCAGATAACAATGGAGTGAATGAAGTGTTCAAGCCTGTTTTGGATGGTTTTGACGAAACGGATTACGCTTTGTATATCTACAATCGTTGGGGCGAATTGATCTTTGAATCACATGATATGAATGTGGGATGGGATGGTACCTACTCACAGTACGATAAGAAAGTACAAGATGGTGTTTTCACCTGGAAGATTGAAGCCAGAATTAAAAACTCATCCGATACGAAAATCTTTGTCGGACACGCTTCGATATTAAAGTAAGTACAGTTAAAAAAATAGAGCGGATGTCTGTTGAATACGGGCGTCCGCTTTTTTACGCGTTTATTTTTGATCGCTTCAATGCGTATGATTGGTTAACTGCCATCAAGAGTACGATACACGCAATGATCCCAATTACCCAGTTTCCAGTAGTTGAGATCGTAAAAGGTTGAAAAATCAGCAAAATGAGACTTCCAATGACCCACAGTATATCCTGAGCGATAATGACAAGAATGCCGATGCGTTTCTGACGTTTCCATTCGAATAAAATGGTAGCCGCGAAATAAATTAAAGCGATTCCAATGATCCAGAATACAGAGCTATTCTCAACGAAAAATAGGCTTGCCATTTCTGAATGAAAGATGATTAAAAGGATACCAGAGACACCAGAAAATAGGGCGTTGATGAAAAGGGCTTTTTGAATTTGATTCATGATATAAACTTTACATCAAAGTTCATCCAAAGGAATCATTTTTCTCTTGACAATTGTTAGGAAATGGTGTTCTTGAGATTTTTTCGGAGTCGACTTAATGATTCAGGTGCAATACCAATCATGGAGGCAATGTACTGAAGTGGCACGTTCTGGAATAATTCTGGCTCATCGCGCATTAAGGTATGAAAACGTTCATTCGCTGTTGTATGCAATTGTTGAAACATGTTTTTTTCAAGAAGGGCAAAAGAGTGAGCGAGTAATTGGTTGTCAAAATGAAGCCATTGAGAGAATTTTTCTGTTAATAGAAAGTGCTTGTCTCTGCTGATGACCTGCATCTTGCATGGTGTAATCGCTTGAATGTTCCAAAAGTTGGAGGTTTGAAATACAAAACTAGACAAGGATGTTATGAAACGTCCATTACTGCCAATCCAGATGGTGACTTCTTTTCCATTCGCGATGTCATACATGCGCAAATAACCAGACTCAATAAATGCCATTTTCCGGCAAATCGTTCCAGCTTTCAAGAAAAAGTCTCCTTTGTCCAATTCTACAGTTTCAAAAGAAGAAACAATTTCATCCAAAGAGGTTTCGTCTATGCTGACCTGACTAGCTATGCAGTTTTTGAGCGATTCCATTGGTGTTTATTTCTTACTTCGCGTAGGTCAACCCCAGTTTACCCGTCAGGCGATGAATCTCCAAATAGGTGTCCAGACGATTAAATAAATTCTCATAATGCTGAATCATGGTGGATTCGTAATTACTTTGGAAGGTCATCAGATCAACAGAGTTGAGTGCTCCGGTATTGAAGCGTTTTTCTGCCATTTCATAGGCACGAGTGGCGTAATCCAGGTTTTTCTTTGAAATAGAAACCAACTGATCTCTCGATTCATACAATTCAACCAGGTTACGGAGTGTATTTTCCAATGTTTCCGTCATGCTTTCAATGTTCAATTCAGCAATCTCTTCTTGAATACGTGACACTTCTACAGCGCGCTTGTTTTTGAAATTGTTGAAGAGGGAGTATCGAAGGTTGAAGTTTCCGTAGTAGGTGATGTTTTGCGTGGTGATATTTAAGTTGGCATCTTTTAAATCACGTAGTTTCGACCAACTCGGTTGCGCTCCCAGCTGAAAACTGAGCGTTGGATACAAAAAGGACTTTTGAAGCTCAGTCGCAGTTTTTTGCAACTCCAAACCGATATACTGCGATTTTAAGTTAGAGTTGTTGGAAATCATATCTGTATAGGCCTCATCAAACGAAATTCTTGGAATATCTACAACCAATTCATCTGTGAGTGTGTATGATTTCGTTCCCGTACTGTCGCTTTCATTCATCAACAAGCGTAAATTGCGGTAAGCGTTGTCGACAGATATTTTCTGGATCATGTAGTTCGTACTATCCGTCAAGTATTGATTCTCAAATTGGAGTAATTCTAGTGAATTGGTTGCACTGTATTTGTCTTTCAAAGCATAGTATTCCTTTCGAGAACGTGACTGATCCAAAACGGTTTGAAACAACTTCATACGTTCTTTTTGAACTTGAACGGTGAAGTACGCTTTCAACACATCCTGAATGGTCGACTCAATGACTGTCATGGCATTGTTCGCGCTTTGTTCTTCCAATTGTTCCAGGCGTTGCTTCGACATTTTGACTGCAAACCCTGTAAAAATATTGTAGTTGACGTTCACGGAAGGACTTAATCCCTGATTGAGAATGATTCCTGGCGTAAAGGTGAAAGGGTTGTTTGTGTTGTCCTGAATGGTATTGTTTTGCGCCACGACCAAATCAACGGTTGGAAAGGCACCTGCTTCGGACCATTTGTTGTTCAACGCCGAAATCTCCTGTTGCTTTTCGGCAATCAAAATCTGATAGTTGTTCTCAAGGGCGATCACCACAGCGTCCGTTGCGGAAAGCTCAGTTTGTCCAGTACTTGAGAAGCAAACCCCAAAAAGGAGAAGACTAATTACTTGTTTCAATTTCATGATCGTTTTTTGAAATGCGAAATGCGGGTTCTGCTTCGGCGTAGTTTTCAACTCTTGTACCTTTCCAAATTCTCAATCCTAATCGTCGGATTCCATTCCAAAGCAAAATAGCGGAAGGATAGAAGAATAAGATGAAAATGGTTCCGAAAAGTACTCCAAAAGCAATGGAGGTTGCCATTGGAATCAAAAACTGGGCCTGCATACTTGTTTCAGAAATGATAGGAAGGAGTCCTGCAACAGTTGTGAGTGACGTCAATAAAATCGGTCTAAATCGCGATAAAGCAGCTTCTCGTGCTGCTTCTTTGACCTCATAACCTTCCACGATGAGGTCGTTGTAGCGATCCAGGAAGACAATCGCGTCGTTGATTAAGACTCCAATCAAGGCAATCATACCAAAAACGGAGAGCAAGGAAACGGGAATCCCGATTAATCCGTGTCCCATAATCGCGCCAGCTAAACCTGCAGGAATAACCAACATAATCAGGAACGCACTCGATAAACTATTGAAGTGAAGTGCTAAAATGATAAACATGATCGCAACGCCAATGAGGGTCACGAACATCATCGATGAAACCGTTTTCTGACTTTGTTCTACTTGTCCGAAGTAACGCGTTTGGACATCTGGATAGAGTTGTTCAATCTTCGGAATAATCGAGTCATTAATTTCGCGGTTGATCTCAGCCACCAAATCGGGATCAGTTGATTCAGCATCAATTTTTACAATGCGTTGACCATCTCTTCGTTTCAACGCTTCGGGAGCTCGACCGATGGTGAAATCACAAATTTCCTTGAGAGGAACGGCTACGCCTTGAAGTGATTTCACGCGCATATTTTCCAAATCTGAAAGTGAGTTTCGATCTTCCAACGGATAACGCACCCAAATTTTTACTTCATCGGTTCCAATGATGACGCGTTGTGCTTCTTGTCCAAAGAAACCTTGCCGAACCTGATTCAAGACTTCACTTTTTGTGATGCCAATCATATCAGCCTGAGGGCGCATTTCTAGGTAGACTTCTTTCTTACCTGGCGGCATGTTGTCTTTGATGTTAATCACGCCGTCTAGCTTAGAAAG
>JBFHGY010000311.1:0-4654 GCA_041582905.1 Crocinitomicaceae bacterium
CAAGGTGACCAGCAAAATGGTCAAAATCAAAATAGTCAAGGTAACTCCTCCCAAGGAGATCAATCGAACGGACAGAACAATCCAAAGAATTCATCAGGTCAAGGCGGTGGCGGTTCAGAAGGATCTTCAGAAGGAAAATTATCGAACCAAATGGTAGAGCGCATGCTCGATGAGCTCTCTAAAAAAGAAGGCGAAACAAAACGGAAAATGATGGGAGCTGGTTCCGGTGGAAGTAGCTCAAAATCGGGGAAAGATTGGTGAAATGATGCATAAAGTACTTTCAGTTCTTGGTCTGTTGTTTTGTTTTTCTGCCGTTGCTCAGAAATCAAGAGTGGTATTGTCTGCTTCGAAAACAAAAATCGAAGTGGGAGAAACCATTGCCTTCAAAGTAGAATCGAACATTGAAGGATCGTTTCAAATCGATAACATCCCTTCGTCTTTCGTGAATGGTGGTGGGATTAATGGTGGTGTAAACTACCAAATGGACTACAATACTGGAAATCTTCTTGTGATCTACAGCTATGCAGAAACAGGCGCATTCACGAAACCAGGAATTTACAAAATTGGTCCAGCTTATGTAAAAAGTAGATCTGGTCAAAGCTACGTCGGAAATGTCATTACTATTGAAGTTTCCAAAAAGATTCACCTGAGCAATGGCGATCCAAGCAGTCAACAGTTGGCCGCTCCTGCGTTCGGGATGATTCAGCTAAACAAAACATCCATCTACGAAGGTGAATCCATCATTGTGGGAGCAAAAGTATACTCGCGTTTTCAGCCCACTCGAATTGGAAATTACAATACCTTCATCCAACGAAAGGGAATCGAATTTCAGGAATTAAAAAACTCATCGCGCCAGCTAAAAGTTCGGGAAGAAAAGTTCCATGGAAATATGTTTTATACTTTTGAATACGATCGAAACTTGATTTTCCCTCCGGGAACAGGTTCGTTTACGCTCGATCCATTCAGCATGGACGTTATGCAAGGATTCAAAGGCTACAGTTTGCAATCGAGCGGTGCCTCCATAGAAATTAAGCCACTTCCAAACGGTGCCCCAGATGACTTCATTGGTGCTGTTGGTTCTTTTTCCGTCAGTCGTCGGATTGATACTACGAAAATCAAGCAAGGCGAAGTGTTTAAGATGACCGTAGAGGTTTCTGGAACAGGTAACATTCAGAATAGTTTGGAGCCCGAATTAAACCTTCCAAAAGGCTTCGTGGTTTATGGCGATCCTATCGTCACAAAAGATATCTCCTATGGTGTAAATGGCGCCGAAGGGACAATCGAATATGAATTCAATATTC
This sequence comes from Crocinitomicaceae bacterium, assembly GCA_041582905.1. Taxonomy (GTDB): domain Bacteria; phylum Bacteroidota; class Bacteroidia; order Flavobacteriales_D; family Crocinitomicaceae; genus UBA4466. The sequence goes on from JBFHGY010000311.1 coordinate 1,302, forward strand.
AGGTCACAACCAGCGGATCCATTACGATTCCTGGAACAAGTATTTCTTACTTCGACCTAGAAGATGAAGTCTACAAAACAGTCACAACAGGCAAACATGCCATAGAGATCGAAAGAGATAAAAGTGTGATCGCTGAAGAGTCGGAAAAACAAACCACAGACGAAGCCATTTACAAGCAAAGCGCTTCTGAATTACGTATTAAAAAAGAAGTGAAATCTACCGAATCTATTTTTGGATCAACACTTTTCTGGTCAGGTGTTAGCGCTCCACTGCTCTGCGCCTTCCTGTTTATTTTCCTTGTACGAAAAAGAGAGAAAGAAGCTGACGAAATTGAAACGAAACAAGCCATTCAACGAAAAGATAAAGAGCTCAATGAATTGATGGCTTCAGTGAAATCTCTATTGCATTCTGGAGAAAATGACGCCTATTATTCAAGCATTGAAAGTGCACTTCGTAAAGCCTTTGAGTTAAAAATGGGAATCACTGACAATGATCGCATCTTGAATAAATCGGAAATGTTCGACTTCCTGAAAAAATCGGGACAGGTCGAATTGCTCGAGTCGGTTCGTTCCTTGTTCAGAACATGTGAAGAATCACGCTTTGGTTTTGGCGTTTCTGCAGGTGACCGACAGCCGGCACTCAATCAATTGGAATCCATCATTAAGGCGTTGAAACTATGAAACACCTTACGTTGATCATAGCGCTGTTCATTTCGATCTTCAGCTTTGCTGGATCTAATTTCGATGAAGGAATTGATGCTTTTCAGGATTCTAATTATGTCTTGGCGATTGAAAAATTTCAAGCGTCTTTGGCAGAGACACCGAATGATGTAGCTTCCTATTACAACCTGGGATTGGCTCATCAAGAATCGAAGCAATTTGGAAAAGCGATTTGGGCCTTCGAGAAAGTGCTGAAGTTATCTCCAGCCGATGCAGATGCAAAAGAGCACATTGAACTGTGTTATGCAAAGCTCAACGAAAACATGACTTGGGAGCCTCGATTGAACCGATTTAAGTCCATTCTATATGGTTACTCAGGCATGACGTGGTCCATTTTGGCGATCATCTTCAGTTTTGCACTCGCCATCAGTATTATTCTATTCGTAAGAGCAAGAGACCTTTCCTACAAGCGACTCTTCATTGCCCTCACTTTTGTATTTGTCTGTTCGCTTATTTCCTCGATCTTAATTGCCTACGGAGCTTCAAATTACGCAGAGCAGACGCGTTTTGCTGTAGTAACCCAAGAGAGCATTCCAACCTACAAGGACGAGAGCAAAATTTCTGAAGTAACCTTGAAAGAAGGTGATCAAGTAGAAATTTTGAATCCCAAGACGGAAGAAAAGGATTTTATTGAAGTTTCTTCGCAATCTGGTGACACATACCTAGTGAAGCGCACGGACGTGGATTTTATCTAGCGGTATGAGTAATCTTTTGGATACCGATCTCCGTTCCCATGAATTAGTTCACCTCGTAGAAGAGTATATTTCCCAAAAGCGCAATCAAGTTCCCATTGAAACGGCACCGTTTCGGCAGCGAATTCGTCAACTTGGTTATTCGGAGGATCAAACACAAGATCTCCTGATCGAAATAGATGATGATGCCGACAAAGAACTATTGGCTGGAATTGGTCTCAAAAAAGCAAAACAACGACTTGTAGTGAGTTTAATCATTGGTATTATCGGAATTGTTTTTTCGACCTCTGCTGCGCTTGGATTCTTTTCAGCAGGAGCTGGAATTCTAATCATTCCCTTCGGCCTAGTTGGTGCTGCGTTCATAACAGCGGGAAAAGCCTACGCTGAAATAGGATTGGTGGAAAAGCGAAAGAAACGTCGTCAGTTAAAATATAATGGTTGGACTTGATTCGCTGAATCAATAAAGAAATATACCCGAACAAAAAAATCCCCAACGTTGCCGCTGAGGATTTTCAATTTCTTTATATCATCTTAGTGATTGTGTCCGTCGTGATCATGCCCATGATCATGTCCGTCACCATCATGATGTTCGTGTTGCTGAACCGGTGCCGCTTGCACGTCCAAAATTTCCAAGTCAAACACCAAGTCTGAATATGGAGGAATTGCCGCTCCACGTCCTTTAGGACCATAAGCTAAATGGTAAGGAATAAAAATCTTCCCTTTTCCACCTTTCCCCATCAACCCAAGACCTTCTTCGAAACCAGAAACCATGCGGTTAACTTGGTATTGGAAGTTCATTGGTTGTCCGCGATCGTATGAAGCATCGAATTGTTTCCCCGTTAAACGAAAAGTTCCTCGGTAATGCACCGACATTTTACTTCCTTTTGCAGGCTTCATGTCTTCACCAGGATTATCAATGATATACACTAATCCGCTTGGCGATTGTTGTGCATTCGGGTATTCCTCCAAAATCTCTTGATACATCAAGTCGTTGTATGCTGGTGGTTTCATCTTTGATATCTTCTCGATACGAGCTTGAAGAGCCGCTTTTTCAGCTTCCATTGTTGCTGTCACTTCGGAAATCTTTGCATCCATTTCATCTTTTCTGCTTGGATCCAAACGCTTAATTTCACCACAAGCCTGAATCACAGAAGGATACTCCCCTGCCGCTTCCATGTTCTTCATGAACGTTTCCACATCTTTCAACTGCTTTGCTTGAATTTCTGCCTTCGCCTTTTCAAATTCTTCCGTCGCATCCCATTTTCTGGCATCTCTTCCTTTACGGATGATTTTCACCTTTTCCATGACGTCGTCTTGCTCAATGGCATTCACTACATCCTGACCAAAAACAACGTGTCCAAATACAGAATGCTTTCCGTCCAACCAGGGAGTAGCTTTGTGTGTAATGAAAAACTGACTTCCATTCGTAGAAGGTCCAGAATTCGCCATTGACAAAATACCAGGTCCTGAATGCTTCAAATCAGGATGAAACTCATCTTCAAAACGGTGATCAGGTCCTCCCGTTCCATTTCCAATAGGATCTCCTCCCTGAATCATAAAGTCAGCGATCACACGGTGAAACTTCAAACCATCGTAGAATTTTTCTTTGTATTCCACAGTGTCTACCTTGAAATCACCTTCCGCTAATCCAACAAAGTTGGCAACGGTCATTGGCGCTTTTTCATGCTCCAATTTCACAATAATCACTCCTTTGGAAGTGGTAAATTGCGCGTAAATTCCTTTCTCCAATTTGGGTTTCTTCGGCTTCTTTGCTTTGTCTTTTCCTGCTTCTGCTGCGAAAACACTTGTACTTACAAGTGCGATTGTCAACATGCTAAAAAGTAATCGTATCATAAATGATTGTTTATATGAATTGCTAAAATACTATTTTCAATCTAGAGAAATAAGGTCAAACACCTTGCCAACGTTAAAATCTGTGAAC
>JBFHGY010000312.1:0-4653 GCA_041582905.1 Crocinitomicaceae bacterium
AAAATTCACAACATTTACGAGTATGATGTTCGCGCCCAAAAGCATGACAAGCGAGATAACTGGAAGTATTATGCCGTCTCAAAAGATGAATCGAAGACACTTGAAGGTCGATTTGATGCACGAGCTGGAAAACTGATCGAATCCAATTATCTAAAAATTGAGTGGCCGAAGTCGGAAGATTACTACATTGTTTTGACTCAGAATGGAGACATTCGCTATTTGAAGCAAGATGGCTACGAATTGTTTGACTAGATCATTTTCCTGAAATCTGTTTCATTTCCATCGACATCCCGATCATTATTGGTGGATTTTCCTTCCTTTCCATTTGGGTTGATAGGTCAGCATTAAGATACCGAGAAGGATCGAATAAAATGGAAAAAGTAGCTCGTAAAGAGGGAGCAACAACCAAGATTGCATTCGCTTTATTCGGAAAAAATAAGGAGCAAAGAGGATCAAATCGATTGTGATTTTTGACATGAAGAGAATCCAAAATAGCATCCAGTCTGCGCGAATGGCGAATACGATCAGACCAACAAAAAATGCAATCGCCAGTACAAATTGAGCAAGCGCAGAAATGGTCGCCAGTGAATCTCCAATGTCCGTTGTTTTCCCAACCCATCGAAGGCGTTGATCGATAAAGGCACGAAAAGAATGCGGTGTCTCGGTATGAATAGCAAGATTCAGATCAGAAATCACACGAACTTCCTTATCGCTTTTCCGAAAATCGCGCAATAGGTACGTATCATCACCGCTTGCCATGTGAGCATGCGAATCAAAATCATCGACCTCGAGAAAGACATCTTTTCGGTATAACAGATTGGCTCCACTGCAAAAAATCGGACGCGACCAACCCGATAATCCCGTGTTGAGCCCGTTCGCCAATGCTACATCCAATTCATAAAACAACTCCAAGAGATTTTCTCCTTTCAACACCGCTGGAAGCACGTACATATCTGCTTCGCTCAAGTTTTCAATCGCATTGAAGTAATTCGGTTGGAAGGAAATATCCGAATCAAAGGTCAAAATATACTTCGTATTACATCTTTTAATACCTTCCCGTAACGCCAACTTCTTCCCTCCTACCTGATCAGACAGCGAAAGAATTTCAAACGGAATCTCTTTTAATCGACTCTTGATCAAATCGCAGGAATTGTCATCCGAGTGATCATCAATAAACACAATCCGTCTAGGAAGCTTGTTGGCATGAACGAAGCTTTCCAATAGCACATCCAATCGTTCGGCTTCATTCCGAAAAGGAATCAACACCGTGATTTCATCCGCTGATATTTTGTTACTGCCTCCCTCCTTACTCGATTTCCGAAGATGCAATAGAAATCCACCCAACACAACCGCTCCAACAAGTGAAACGTATACGATCAGGTATGAGGCAACAATTATCATTTCTTTGGTCGACCACAAATTAATAATCCGAGTAATGCTGGCGACATCGAATTCACAAACCAAATGATCAACGAAGCGAATAAGATTGAAAATTCATTCATGCCTAGCCCTCCAAGAATGGCAACCGAAACGGCTTCCTTCACCCCCAACTTCCCTAAAAACAAAGAAGGAACCATGATCGTGATTAAATACACTTGCCATATTGCGACGATCAATTCAAGCGACAATTCCTCTCCAAAGGCATGCAAGACCAAAGCAAACTGAGTGGTAAATACCAAAAATCGAAATGCACTCCATCCTATCATTTTCCAGCGATACGAAGGGTTTTCTTTTAAAATTGATCTACTGATTGCCAAAAATCGTGATCGCTTAAACCATTTCAATACGATATCCACCAAGAAGTACGCCCAAAACGCCATGAATCCAGCAACAGCGAACGCTGAAACCAATTGCCAACTCTTTCCGAGTCCATATACTTCCCCAGCGAGTAGAATAGCGATCATCCCAAAAAATACCGTAGACAATAGCTGCGCATAGTTGGATACCAGTGTAAGGAAGGTAATTGTCCCTCGATGTTGAGCTGGAAAATAATAGAGTCGACCGATAAAATTCCCGACCATATTCGGTGTCAACATTCCTGTGACCAATCCTGCAAAAAACGAGTGAACGTTTCGCCTTTTATCCTCCTCAAGTTCTAGCAGCTTCAACGTGATTTTCCACTTCACAAAAACCATCCAAATATTCGGCACAACCAATACAATCGCGACAATCAGAGAAATTGGGTGAATCACTTCGAAATTTTGCCATTTTTCTGGTTCCACTCTACTGAGTTGAGAATAGATAATATAGCCAACAGCCACAAACAAGATCAGCTTTAGGAAAAAGAAGATTACAGATTGTTTTTTGTTAGTTTTAAGCACCGAAGCGTTTTTATGGTTGAAGATAAAATAATTCTAGGAATCGATCCCGGTACGACAGTGATGGGATATGGCATTATCCATGTGAAGGGGAAAAAAATCGAGATGTTGAATTTCGGAGTGATTGAATTGAAAAAACTTCCGAGTCACCCAGATAAACTCAAACGAATTTTAGACCGATTAGATGGACTCATCAAAGAATATCGTCCAGATGAAATGGCCATTGAGGCTCCTTTTTTCGGGAAAAATGTTCAATCGATGTTGAAACTAGGTCGGGCACAAGGTGTTGCAATTGCTGCCGCCTTACTGCATAATGTGCCCTTCGAAGAATATACGCCTCGTCGAATTAAGCAAGCAATTACGGGGTCGGGAAATGCTTCCAAAGAGCAAGTAGCGAGCATGTTGCAAAAATTATTAAAATTCGAGGAAATGCCGAAATATTTAGATGCCACGGATGGATTGGGGGTCGCTGTGTGTCATCACTTCTCCAAAGGAGTGGGAGAACACAACAAGACAAGCAGTTCGAGTTGGTCGAGTTTTGTGAAGAATAATCCCGGTCGTAAAAGAGATTGAAAGATCGAATAATTGAAAGATTGAATCACTGAAAGATTGAAATAAAAAGGTAATGGCAAAGAAAATCACCGTTGACGAATACATTCAGAAGTCCGAAGAATTTGCACAACCGATTCTCACGTATTTACGAGAACTTGTTCACCGTACCTGCCCTAATATTGATGAAGCCATCAAATGGGGATTTCCTTTCTTCGTCTACAAAGGGAGCAACCTTGCGTACATGGCAAGCTTCAAGCAACACACTACCTTTGGTTTTGGGTTAGCGTCACACATGAATGATGGTCATCAGGTGTTTGTGAAAGGTGAAGGAACTGGGATGGGGAACTTCGGAAAGCTCAACCAGGTATCTCAACTTCCATCCGAAGAAATCCTCATCGAGTATTTGCACGAAGCCATGTTATTGCACGATCAAGGTGTGAAACAAGTGGCGAAAAAATCTCCTTCAACCAAGAAACTGTCGACGCATCCTGATTTTCAGGAAGCCCTGATTAACAAAGAGATGGTTAAGTTATTTGAATCCTTCAGTCTGTCTCAACAAAACGAATACAACGAGTGGATTTCTGATGCAAAAACAGACAAAACACGCCACAAACGAATTTCGGATGCACTGGAATGGATCTCAGAAGGTAAGCCGCGCAATTGGAAGTATATAAAGAAGTGGAAGGAGTAGAATTGAAAGATTACGCGGCGCGTATGGAAAGATTGAAAGAAAGCACTATGTGCATTGAAAGATTGAACAAAAGACCTTTCAATCCTTCAATCTTTGAATCTTTATTTTTTTGAATCTTTGAATTAACAGTCTTTCAATTACTCGGACTCCAAATCTCCCAACTCTTCATTCAGTTGTTGAAGCGATTCAGAATAAATTCCTCTCATTTCCTCTTGACGAGATCCATAGTAATCCAACGAAGCTTCGTAGGTTTCACGGTCTAACTGAAACGTTGACAGTAAAGAGTCTCCCGATCTCACCATGACTTTATGATAAACCGAAACTTGACCGTACTGATTTTGAATGTGCGATTCCAGTTTCATCATTTCCTTGAGAACTGTCACCATTTTATCTCGTGGGACCAAATTATCAGGTTTGGGAACGCGCTCAATGCTTCGAGAACATGATGCAATCACCAGTAAAAATGCTATGATGGCAACTAATCTCATCTATTGAACAACAGTCGACTTCCAAGAGAACCGTCAAGGACTAAGCCATTGCGGTATACGAGATTTCCATTCACAAAAGTCATGTCCACACTGTTCGAGAAATTCACTCCTTCGAATGGAGACCATCCACATTTGTACAAAATATTTTCTTTGGAAACGGTGTATTCTTGCTTAGGATCAACCACTACGATATCTGCGAAATATCCCTCGCGCAAATAACCACGATCCTCTATTCGGAATAAATCCGCTGGAGCGTGAGCCATCTTCTCCACAACACGCTCGATTGAAATCATTTTCTCTTCCACTTTCTGCAACATCGCCATGAGTGCATGCTGAACCAATGGACCTCCTGATGGAGCCGTGAGGTATTTATTTTGCTTCTCCTCAATCGTATGTGGCGCGTGATCGGTGGCAATCACATCAATTTTATTATCCAAAACTGCTTGGAATATGGCATCTCGATCGCTTGCTTTTTTCACCGCAGGATTCCATTTGATGAACGTTCCCTTCTCATCGTATTGTTCCTCCGAAAACCACAAGTGGTGAATACATGCTTCCGCCGTGATCTTCTTTTCACTCAACGGCAAGGTGTTATCGAACAACT
>JBFHGY010000313.1:0-4642 GCA_041582905.1 Crocinitomicaceae bacterium
CGGGAGTAGCGATTTCAGATGATAGTAGAATTTTTGCTTTTGGCTTGGATACAGTTGAGTCGAAGAACTTGATGACGTTTTTGATAGATCTGAAACTGAAAGAGAAATTTTCGACGATTGTTCTTGGGATGCCTAAACGTTTGAATAATGAAGATAGTCACGTTTCAGAAAACGTTCGACTGCTGAAATCAGCCTTAGAAAAGCAATTTCCTGATTGTGAAGTTGTATTACTGGATGAACGATTTACTTCAAAAATGGCATCGGCATCTATGCATAGTGCTGGAGCATCGAAGAAACAGAAAAAACAAAAGGAGTTAGTAGACAAGGTGAGTGCGACAATCATTTTACAATCGTTCTTGGAACAGTAAGAGTTGTATAAATAAACCTTGAAATCACCTTTTCGGGTGGGAATTTCTTAGGAAAGCACTAATTTTGTGAAACAATTATAGAGAGTATGATTTTACCAATTGTAGCGTACGGAGATCCCGTACTAAAACGAGAAGCGGAGGAAATAGACAAAGACTATGAAGGGCTAGATGAACTCATCGAGAATATGTTCGAGTCCATGTATGAGGCGTCTGGGGTTGGATTGGCTGCACCTCAAATCGGTAAATCAATCCGTTTGTTCATTGTGGATGGTTCGCCTTTCGCAGAAGATTCGGAAGAAGAAGATCCACGAGCAAAAGGACTAGAAGGATTCAAAAAGGTATTCATCAACCCAATTATTGAGGAAGAATCAGGTGAAGAATGGGGGTTCAACGAAGGTTGTCTCTCAATTCCTGATATTCGTGAAGAGGTGTACCGAAAGGAACGCATTGTTATCTCCTACTACGATGAAAATTGGGAATTGAAGGAAGAGACCTACGAAGGTTATGCAGCGCGTATCATTCAACACGAGTACGATCACGTGGATGGAGTATTGTTCACAGATCGAATTTCTCCTTTGAAAAAACGCTTACTCTCTAAGAAATTGGCGAACATCTCAAAAGGAATCATAAAGGTACATTACCGAATGAAGTTTCCTTTGAAGAAGAAACAACGAACTTAATCCAAAATCGATGAAGTATTTTTTAGGACTGTTATTGGCTACCGCTTTCTTGGTGAGCTGTGGAGGTGAAGAAGGAAAGGGCGATGGAAATGGTGAATTCTATGAAACGGATATCCCGTCTCCTGATGTTCTTCGCGTGGGAATCAAAGGTTTGGAAGATTCATTGATGCGACTTTCTGAAGACCAAACGGCTGATCGAACATTGACCAATTTAGTACAACAAGCGTACATCGAGAAATTGAAATTGATGTATCGCACCTATCCAAAGGACAAAGATGCAGCGCATTCACTTAGAAAAGTATACATGATGTATTCGGCAATGGGAGCTCCCGAATTGTCTGTGAAATACGCCGATTCGTTGGTGGAAAAGTACCCGAAATACGAGGAAGGTTGGCTCGCTTTACAAAGTAATGCAATGTATTACGACATGGAAGCACAGCCAAGAGACAAAGAAAAAGTCCGTTATTACCTAGAGAAATTGTTGAAGGAATATCCCGATTTGGATCCTGAAATTATCGATCAGGTCAAGTCTAGATTGGAAACAATTGACCTTACTTTTGAAGAGCTTATCCTTCAAAACAACCCAAGATAACAGCGCTGTTAACGATGTGTTAAAAATATGGAGGCTTCGAAAAGTTGCACTATATTTGTTTAGAAGATTTTAGAAATATAACAACTATAAAACATGAAAAAAGTACTATTCTCTTTAATGATGATTTTCGTAGCAGGTTCAATGTCAACAGCTATGGCACAAGAAGTTACTCAAGGTGCAAAAATTGAATTCGCAAAAGAAACTCACGATTACGGTGAAGTAAAATACGGAGGAGACGGTAAGTGTACGTTTGAATTTACAAACACAGGTACGGAAAACTTGATCATCTCAAACGCGAAAGGATCTTGTGGATGTACTGTTCCATCATGGCCAAAAGAGCCACTTGCTCCAGGAAAAACAGCTTCTATCACTGTAAAGTATGATACAAATCGTCCAGGTGCAATCAACAAAAGCGTTACAATTACTTCTAACGCTGTAAACACGCCAACAAAAGTGATCCGAATTAAAGGAAACGTGCTTCCAAAACCAACATCTGGAGCGCCAATCAACAATTCAGGAGCACCTGCAAATAACTAATGAAGCTATTTTTCGCGATCATAATAATAGCATTGAATTCCGCCCTTGGCTTCGGTCAAGTGGCGGAATTTAGTATAGATAAGTCTGTGCATAAGTTCCCTGACACAAAACAAGGGGAACTCGTCACACACGATTACATGATCACAAATACTGGAGATGAACCTTTAATCATCTCCGACTACAAAGTAGGATGCACCTGTACAAAGGCTGTTCTTCCTGCAGAGCCGATTCAACCCGGCGAGACCTTCGCTCTCAACGTATCATTCGATACAAGCGATAAATACTATTTTCAAGACCGAACGATTATCCTTGTTGCTAACACGAAGAAGAAAATGCACAAGGTTCGATTCAAAGTGAAAGTAGTGCCAAATGAATAAAACCATTCTATTTATTCTATCGGATATTCACGGTAATATCCTCCAAGATTGGATCCAAGGATACGTAGCATCCTTATCTCCATTTTTTCAAGTCAAACTGTTCGATTGTCGGGAGTTAGCGGGCATTTCGAATTCCGAACCTTCTCGAGTCCATGCCGAATTCTTAAACGGTGGAATAGATCGTGCGATCTCTAACTTAGAAGCATTAGATGATCAGCCAACTGCGATTTTAGGTTTTAGTATTGGCGGTACCATTGCCTGGAAGTTTGCGCTAAGAAATCAGGTCCAATCGTTGCATTTAGTTTCTGCTACGCGTATTCGCAAAGAAGTGGAGAAACCCATGTCAACGATCACATTGTATTTCGGAGATCAAGAAGAGCATGGGCCAAATACAGACTGGTTCAATACAATGAATGTGTCGCCTGTTATTTTGAGAGGAGAGGGGCATGAATGCTACAGGAACAAACGAATACAGGAATTGGTCTGTGGTGATATGATCGGCGTCCAGCAGAAATCGTAAGCTTTTTTTGAACAAGTTGTTTTTTTCTGATGGAAAATGAAAAATTGGAACCATCTTTGTAATTGATACTACAAATCAGAATACAGACGTTATGAAAAAATCAATCTTATCACTTTTGATGCTCCTCGTTGCAGGAATGACATCGACACTTATGGCGCAAGAAGTACGTCAAGGAGCAATTATAGAATTTGAAAAAGATGTACACGATTACGGAGAAGTTCCGCACATGGGGAATGGAACGTATTCGTTTGTTTTCAAGAATACAGGGACGGAAGCGTTGATCATCTCTAACGCAAAAGGATCCTGTGGATGTACAGTTCCGTCATGGCCTAAAGAGCCGATCGCCCCAGGGAAATCGGCAAAAATTGATGTGACGTACGATACGAAAAGAGTAGGGCCAATCAGTAAGAGTGTGACTATCACGTCGAATGCAGAAAACACTCCTGTAAAAGTGTTGCGTATTCAAGGAACAGTTTTGTCTGAAGCGGCGCCAGAGCCAGTAGCAGAAGAGGTAGCTCCTGTTGTTGAGGTGGTAGAAGAAGTAGCGCCTGAGGAAGTAGTTCCAATGACAAAAGCACAACTGAAAGCTGAGAAAAAACGCCTTAAAAAAGAAGCAAAAGCTCGAAAGAAAGCAGAAAAAGCTTCGAAAAAATTGGCGAAGAAAGAAGATAAAATGATGAACAAACGTCAGAAGGAAGAAAAGAGTTAAGAGCAAATTTCATTCTTGAACATATTTGGAAAACCCATGTTGATATAATCAGCATGGATTTCTTTTTTAGGGTAGATTCATAATTTTCTGTTAGTATCCAGTTAAAAGCTTGTTAAGCCTGTTAATGCCTTGTTAAGGAACTTTTTCAGAGAGGTTTTCCGATGTAGATTGGTCAAAACAATTTAAAATACATCTTATGAAAAAGTTTATTTCTTCAGCAATTATGGCCGTTATTACGATGGTGATTTCATTGAATGCTTCAGCGCAAAATGCCTCGGCGGAAAAGGGAGCAAAAATTGAGTTTAACAAAGAAGTACACGACTTCGGTGAAGTGAAATTCGCTGGTGATGGTTCCTGCACATTCGAATTCAAAAATACAGGCAATGTCCCGTTAATTTTGAGCAATGTCAAAGGTTCGTGTAGTTGTACTGTTCCTTCATGGCCAAAAGAGCCGATTGCTCCGGGAGAAACGGGAGTGATAAAAGTGAAGTATGACACGAAACGTCCAGGGGCAATTAATAAAAGCGTGACTATCAACTCGAATGCAGTCAATACACCAACAAAAGTTGTTCGTATTAAAGGAAACGTACTACCAAAGCCTACTTCAGGAGCTCCACTCAATAATTCGGGCGCCCCAGCAAACTAAAAAACACCAATAACAAAATATCTTAGCGCGCATCCTCCATCCAACGGTGCGCGCTAATTCTTAATTCTCCATTCTTCATTCTACATTGGATAATTCAACGCGCACTTCCTCGTTCAAAACCTGTTAACCTGAGTTCGATTCTAAAATGCACTCAGATCGATTTAAAATGAGCAGTTTTGAGTTTAATGAAGAAGAGATATCGGGATATCTCGA
>JBFHGY010000314.1:0-4635 GCA_041582905.1 Crocinitomicaceae bacterium
CATACTTCCTTGTGAAACAATGTTTGTCATTCCCGTATCCAACGCCATTTTGTAACTGACTAACACGGGAGAAGAAAAATCGTCGGGAGTGATACGCGTCCAAATGATCACTCGATCTGATAGTGGATCGCCTGAGGCCACGCCATGGTAAAAATGGTCTACACAATCAAGTGGAGTAATGCTCGTTTGAGCCGTACCACAAAAGAAGGATCCTAAGAAGAGAAGTAAGAAAAGTGATTTCATCGTTTGCTGATTTTACGTGCATCCAATTGTCCGTTATGCTGAACTTTTACGAAGTAAATTCCGCAATTCAGAAAATCTAAATTGATCGAAGTGAGTTGCTCATTGATCACGTAATTCGCGACAACCTTCCCTAGCTGATCAACAATGATCAAGTCCGCAGGGTTTCCGAAGTTGACCGTTTCAGGAAGCTGAACCGTAAGGTTTTCATCAAATGGATTTGGATACATGGACCACAAAAACACCACCTCATTCAATTCATCTTCTCCTGCATATCCACACACTTCTGCATACGTTCCATCCGCTCCTGCATTTGCCCCGGTGCCACCATTCACTTCGATCGTTGCAGATAAGTTGAACTGCTCGCAATCGAGCGTATAGATTTTGATTCGACCTCCGCCACCAGCGCCACCTTCACCAGCTGCATCGCTATCCGATGTAGAAATACTATTGGAAGAACAAAAACCTCCACCGCCATAGCTACACGATGCTCCGTTTCCAATTTGTCCTGACGCTCCACCAGCACCACCTTTTGCCGAAAGCGTTCCTTGAATATTGGCAGTTCCGAGGCATTCAATAAAAATTCCTCCACCTGATCCACCACCAGATCCAGCACCTGGTCCTGAACCGCATGAATACGTTCTTTCGTCACAGCCGTTGCATCCATCTGAACAGCAATCGTCTGTTGCATCTCCAGAACCACCATTTCCACCAAAAGATCCATTTTGGCCATTCACCGTGATGTCACCATCCACGATTACATCTCCTGTTGCTTTCAGAAACACCAATCCGCCTCCAGCACCACCATCGAAACCATCCGATCCTAAATAGAATGAACGCGCACCACCACCAGCACCAGCTCCACCTGATCCCAGTTGAATATCACGTCCGGATAGACTTCCATATTGCGCTGACTGTGCACCTCCGCTTCCTCCGTTTCCGGCATTTGCTCCGTATGAATCCTCAATATCTAGATCAGAAAATGTTGCCAAATTCGTTCCTGCTCCCCCACTTGAGGCAACAGCTCCAACTCCGCCGTAAGAACCACCGGATCCACCGCCAGCGCCACCTGCACCTCCGACCAATCCTGCTTCATCTCCAAAGCTACCACAGTATTGCTTTGATCCACTTCCTTCGGAACCGTTTGCTCCTCCCAGTCCTCCGCCGGGACCTGCTCCATCAGTGCCTCCGAAGCCGCCCTCTATTTTAATATGTCCTTCCGTGCCTGAATCGTTGCAGGAAGTTAATGAAGCTGCATGTCCCGTAATGCTACTGACCGATTGGCCTTTTCCTCCACCTGCGCCGCCAGCATATCCAGCATAATCACCGTTAATGGTGCCATTGATTGTAATGTTGTTCGCATAAATTTTCAATTCGCCACACGCTCCTGCTGCGTACGGATTTACAAAAACTGTGACCCCAGATTGAATCACAAAATCTCCATTCACGACGTATGTTCCGCTCATGAGATCATCTGAAGAAATGATTAAATCTGTGTCCACTGTAATGGAATCGCATTGTCCGAATGCACCAAAAGTCAGGAGTATGGAAACAAAAAAAGTAGTAAAGTTAGACATGGTTGGTTTTCAATTAGTAGATAAATGTGTATGGTATCAACGATCGAACTAGATCGCTTTTTCTTGCTGCAAAAATGCAGTTTGCTTATTGCGTGTGGATTAGAGACATATTAATTTTTGGTAAAGTCTATTTCCCCTGAACAACTAATCGGTGAGACTCTGTTTGACCATTCTCCATTTTGATGTAGAGGTAGCATATTCCATGACAGACCTCATCCAACTGAACCGTGAGCTTCCCTGTTAGTTGATCAATGCGTTTTGCGTAACATCTTTTACCCAAACTGGAATACACTTCGATGTCCACCGCTGAGATTTCACGACCAAAATCAATCGTTATTTCGTCCTCAACAATTGTTGGGTATACGTTTGTCGAAAGCAGTTCTTTCTCACCCAATGAACTTGTATTGATTGGTTTTGTCAGTACAACTTGATTTCCATTGGATGGATTCCACAACACAGCATTGGATGGTAAACCTGTTCCTAGCTCATTGTCAAGAATGGCAAACACGCCATTGACGTTTTCAAACTTTACACTTTGAATGGTCGTTTCTTCCTTGGTTACGCGAATAAAGAAGAAGTTGTCAAAGGTTCCTACATCGCGCACAAATGGTTTCGCGTTTGAACCCGTGTAATAGATATCTCGGTGAGGTGCTCCCCACTGTCCTTCTCCGATGTACACAATTCCATCGAACGGTTGTTGAGCCACTTCAAAATCATCCCCAGTTGCGTTTTTCTTACTTGGATATGTCCATTTCGTGCTATGAGAATCGGACTCCATCACCAAACGAACTCCATATTGTTCCATCAATGGCACCCAGCAATCCATTTGATCTTGTCGAAGATCGCCATCTTTGCCAATAGCAAGTGTCGGAACGTGATAAGTCACAAACTTCCACTCTGGATCATTTGCCGTTCCTGTGTTTGTTTGTAAATCATTCGTGAACCAATTCAGTTGTCCACTATCTGTGCACGCATCCAATTCTGAGTTCAGCATGTACAAACGAATCAATCCGCCATGAATATTCAACGAATAGTATTCATCGTATGGAATATCAAACATTTCGTGGACATCGAACATATCTTCGTGATTTCCTCTTGAGAAAGTAACAGGTGTCAAACGTCCGTCGGTTGTGATGGTGAATTGCCAATCGTTGAGCCAGCTCGACCATTCATTTTGCGTATTCGATGTAATCTGATTCATTACAAAGTCTCCCGTAAATGCAATAAAATCAGGGCGAATCTTTGCTACTAACTTATTTCCATCTCTTCTCTTTTCAACGCAGTCACCACTTGGACAATTTTCGATATAGGCTCCGAACAGAGAAAATCCATCGCGCGTATCACCTCCAGAAATAAACGAAACTGGATCATTTGAATCATCTGAAAGTGTTCTAAAATAAAACCGCTGACTGGTCTGTCCTGCATCATCCTGAATGACAAAATAGTACAGTGTATTCGGGTTTAACCCTGTTAATCGTGCGAAATGGCGCGTGATTCCATGTGCTCCCCCTGTTCGATCGGAATTGTGCGTGTATGGATAGCTCGCATAGTTGGTGCCAAAATCAGCCAAGCCATAGTGAATCGTTCCATTATCGCCGCTCCAACCAATTACGATCGTAGTAGCTGGATCATCGCGAAAAGCCAAGGTATAATGTTCAGTGTTGGCATGCGAAATCAATGTACTTAATAGAACGAACGCAGTGCTCAGAATAAGCGTTTTCATAGGGCTTTAGGATTTTCCCCGAAAGTACGCGTGTAATAAAATAGAACGATGAAGTCGAGATTAATTTTGTATTAATTGACCTTAGAATCGTTTGCACACAAATCACAATTTTCTCCGTCCATCTCTGTTTCGATGGTATAGTGTGTAAAATGATAGTTTTTCAGGAGTTCTTTGACTTGTCGTTTTACCTCCAGAACTTGCTTAAACTCCGTAATATTTTCCAATTTTAGATGTGTCGAGAATACGTGATGCTCTCCTTCCAAGGACCACACGTGCGTATGATGCAAGGAATGCACGTGATCGATTGCTTGCAATTTGAATTCGATTTCCACCACATCAATTTCATCTGGAACACCCTGCAGAAATAAGAAAAGTGTTTCCTTCAATCGCTTGATAACACCCCACAGAATGTACGCCGTAATCAGCAGAGACAGCGCAGGATCGAGGTATTGAATGTCTTTGAATTGCAACACGACTGATACGATGAAAACAGCGACCCAGCCCAAGACATCTTCCAGTAAATGCCACGTCATTACCTTTTCGTTCAGCGTTTTTCCTCCGCTCAATTTCCAGGCGGCGTAGCCATTAATGATCATTCCGATGATCGCGATAATCATCATTCCCTGAGCGTTTGAACTTTCCGGATGAAGGATACGTTCCACTGCTTCGGAGATCACGAAAATCGATCCTCCGATCAGCACCAAACTGTTGATTAACGCCCCAAGTAAGGAAAAACGAGCGTATCCAAAAGAGAAGTTCTTATCCGCTTTTTTCTTCGATTTATGTTGAAGGAACCAGGCTGTCCCCAGTGAGAGGCTATCACCCAAATCGTGCACGGCATCGGACACGATGGACACACTATTGACATACAATCCACCGATGATCTCAAAAATGGTGAAGCCCACGTTGAGAAAAAACGCAATTTTCAGATTTTGCTCCGCATGTCCATGATGGTGGTGATGATGTCCCATGATTTTTTGCTTGTGATAAAGATAGGTTTTCTCTTTGTCTCAGCAGGCGTATTTTGGGGAAGTCTGTGATCTTATCGATGTATCGGAGAAAAAATCGGCAAGTGCCTTGACCAGCTGAATTAGC
>JBFHGY010000315.1:0-4633 GCA_041582905.1 Crocinitomicaceae bacterium
CATACGCTTTCTTCAATCGTTGAAGCGAAACATCGGTCATTCCCGAAAACTTTCCTTTGAGTTCCGCACTCACAACTTCGAATACTTTCGTCCATTCTGTTGTGGAGACAAGCTCCAAATTCGCACGCTTTGCTTTGTTCAGCATTCGATTGACCTGTCCTTTTCGCTTCTTCTCACGATTCAAAAGCTGGGTAACAAAAACTTCTTGCGGTTCTCCTAAAATTGGCGTTCGAAATTCAATTTCAATCGTTTTGAAATGGCCCAAAATGAGTGCTCGAAGTGATTTTTCATCCATTTCTCCCATCGCTTCGAGGTAACTCACAAAAATGGGGGTGTACAAAATTTTTCTTCTCGCTCGAACCGTGTAAGGAAGCGCTATCCCAACAGAATAGGCATCATTGGTAATCACACACCAGTTTTCCGCGACAGCATCGAGGTAAAAGGAAAAAGAAAAGATAGCAGTTGTACCGGCTTGAGCTACCAACGCATCCCATTTTTGGATGTCCACATCCTTTCGTTCTATGATTTTCAACTGCATCAGCGCGAATATAAGGAATGATCGTGTGAAATTTGAGGCAAATTGGTAACTTGGCTACTATGAAACACATCACCGTACTCTTTTTATTTATTGCTCTTGGCTTTGGCTCGCAAGCGCAAGAGGTCGACCTTAAAGCGATTGACTTTGTCAATAAGTTCTACAAAGCGGTTGTATCGCACAATCAAAAGAAAGTGATTAAATGTATGGACAAAGCCTATCGAAAAGAGCAGATTGCCTTCTTGGACGGAAACAAGGAACAGTTCGTAAATGAACTCTTCGGAGGATCGGACACCTCATCGGGAAAATGGGTCAACCTAAAACTGAATGAAATCGACAATATTGAAATCCAAGATGTCTTTGAACGAGGAGAAAATGAGTGGGAATATGTTTTTCATGTAAAGTCGGGCGAGACAATTATTGAAGTTCCACTAACATTGAGAAAGACAGGAAAGAAATTTGGTTGTGTGGGAGCGGTTGGGTAGAAGAATTGTTGGATTTTTAGATCGCTGGATAAGTTGGATTTTTGGCATTTTCTGAATGCCCAAACCGAAGGCTGAGCATAATGCATCGAGGCATCGGATTTTATATAGCGGAAATTACACCCTAGAACAACCATGTAATAAATTAGTTTGATTAAATACGATACCTGAGTTAGCTTTGAAAAGATACTCTGAAAAAATAAATATCCATAAGAAAGGGCAACAACTGAAATTTTATGCCGACACGTATCATGTTGATGTACTTGGTGGGGTTGACGTGGTTCTTAATGGTTTCTCAATTGACTTGATTCACGAAGACGGTTCAGAAATCGGATCAACTACTTTCACTTTTCCAGTCCAATCACTCTATGGATGGACTAGAGGAAAACGAAAGTTCAGCATAGGAGTTCCTAAAGAAGGAGTTTACACCATAAGGTTTAATAATCCTTCAAAGCTGAGAGTAAGACGTTCTAACGTAATGTTCTTTCCATTATCATTGTTATTTAAAAAACCAATTCCTAACGAAGAAATATCAGTAGTCTTTTATCGAAAAATCAAGAAAAAAAATTGAAGGATTGTATGAAGGAAATTGAATACAAATTTTTAGTGGATCGAACCATTTGGGAGAGCGCACCGAAACCTGCTCCTGAATTAATTGTGCAGGGCTACATTTCAAAAAGTAAGGAATCTACTGTCCGTGTGCGCATTAAAGGAGAACGTGGTTACTTAACCATCAAAGGAAAAACGACGGGTATTCAGCGAACCGAATTTGAATATGAAATTCCTCTTTCGGATGCAGAAGCCATGATCGAACTTTTCACAGAAAAGCACATTCGCAAACATCGTTACGAAGTAATTGTTGATGGCAAGACCTGGGAAGTGGACGAATTTCACGGGAAACTCGAAGGGTTGATTCTCGCCGAATTGGAAGTTGAATCCGAAGATGAAACCTTCACAAAACCGAATTGGGTCACGCAAGACGTTTCTACTGATCCGAATTACTACAATGCCGTTTTGATTGATCGGTGTTAGTTGGATTACCTACGGTGCTGCTGCGCGGTGTTGGATTGTCGGATTATTAGATTATCAGATTGTTGGATTCGCTACGCGGCTGCCTTCGGCGGTGTTGGACTTTCGGATGGTCGGATTATCAGATTGTTAGATAGTCTGATTTTTCGGACTACTTGATTATTCACGTAAATTCCGAAGTCAGAAACTATTCCTCCAAATCAACTACTGTAGAACCTACTTCCAATGAGAACCATTCTTTGAAAATGTCCATTTTTATTTCTGGGAATCCATCTTCATTATCAGAAACCGCAGCTAACTCGCATTCAAAAATCATTTTGTAGTGGCGCTCAATGATGGGTTCTACCTCAAAGAAATCTTCTTCGATCAAATAAACCGAAGGTTCGGCGTTGAGATCAATTTGAAATTCATCATCTTGTTGATTCGCCCAGTCTACAAAGGCTTGCTTTGGTCGAACGATAATGAATCCTCGGTCTAAAATGTTCATAATGCTTCGTTTTGTATGCGTGTTTTCTTTTTATCTATGTAGTTGTACCAACGAACTTTCCCATAACGCGTTTGTTCGATTCGGTAATTCCAGTCCTGTTCGTAGCTTTTATCTTCGAAGTAGGTATCCCATGTTTTTGAATCAATCTTTTTAGGCGATTCAATGTAGATGAGCGCTGTATCGTTGACCAAAATTTGAAAGGGATTCACTTGCAGATTTTTCTCTTCGCCAATTCGAATGAAGGCACATTTGGGCCCAAAACAATCGAACCAGTTGAACAAGGCATTCGTTACCAAGGTGGAATCCGAAAAGGTCCATTTTGCGAAGGCTACTTCTTCGTCCTCTACAAACAAACGGTATTTCTCCATCGATTCAGGTCCTACGCGATCTGGAAATAAGTCTTCCTCGTAAGGCAAAATACTGTCTACAATTCCAATGGTGGCAAACCGTTCTTGATACATGGCTAGTGTGTCAGCATCATTCGTTGGCTCCTCATCTACCTGATCGTAATTGCGCTCTGATTCAGGCAAGATTTCACTCAAATCTTTGACTTGCTCTTCCTTTTTTGGTGAGCATCCTATCAAGAGTGCAGAGACAAACAAAAACGATATGTATTTCAGAAGATTCATACTCACTTCGCGTTTAACAATTCTTCGTGACGAAACTTCACCATTCGTACAATCAGTTCCTTGGGCAATGGTTGATTTAATGGAAACTGCACCGATCCTTTGCCCTTCTTGTATTCCTTCAGTTCGTCAGAAAATTTCTCCATAGTCGTTGGAAAAGGATAGAAACCGATGAATTTAGCATACCCAGCCATCATGACTTGTTGATCCCGTTTCCCTCCTTTCACCAAGGTAAATGACGGAACTTTGTAATTCAATACCTCTTCAGCATCAGGAACAGCTTCCAAGACAATTTCTCGCAATTCTTGTAGCATTTTCTGCGCAGCTTCGGGCTGATGAGCGATGTAATCGTCCACCGTTTCGAAATTCGGCATGGGTCCTTTCTTCGCCATAATGTTTTGTTTAAGTAAAGATAGTGAAGAATAAATGATTGGGAGATCGGGAGATTGAAAAGTTGAAAGATTGAAAGATTTAAGTGATCTTTACATGTATGAAACACTTCTTTATTCTCACTTTCCTTTCATTCACTTTTAGTTCTTTTGGACAATTGGATGCCGGAACAATTCATTACACGGGACGTGTTACGCACATGTATGATGCAGAAGGATACCAAATTGAAATCCCCTACGAAAAGCAAAATAGCAATGAAGTGTTTGGAGAGATTTATTTCGACTCTCTCAATTTGAAAATTGATTTCATCGCTACTATCGTATATATGTTGAATGTAACACTTCAAAAAGAAAAACAATGGGTGCTTTATCACAAGCGATTCGGTTCCGACAAAACTGCAGAAACGGTTTTCTATGATGATCTCTTGGTGTACCAGTTTGACAGTTTGTCTTTTCATCTAGACACAGTAAGAACTATTGCTGGTTATTCTTGTCATATGGCAAATTACTACCTAACAGGAATTCCTTATGAAGCATGGTTTTCCACAGACATTCATCTTGGAGGAAACTTACTTCCTATTCCTGATGATATCAGAGGAGCTTGTTTAGAATTCACCCTTCTTACAGACATCGCAGATGTAAAATACACTGCAAAAACTGTTGATCCGACCCCGCCAAAAGCCAGTCGTTTCGAAATGGTTCTTCTTTTCAAAGATGCATTGAAGGGAACACCTTTATTTCCATTAGTGGAGCGCATTTACGATACTCCAACAACCACTTCAATTCCTGAAACCCCACCTCCACCTCCACCAATGAGAGTTGAGTAGGTGTAAATAACACTATTTCAACGAGCGAATAAAGGAGATCGTTCTATCCATATCGCTTTTGGAAATATCCAAATGTGTTACGAAGCGAATCATTCCTGGTCCAAATGCCATTGGAGCCATTCCTGCTTCATTGAATTTCGCGATGATCGCATCGCGTGAATCTGGGTTCTTTAGGTTGACCACCACAATATTTGTTTCTACTCCCATTACACTGTCGACCCAATCCATTTCATTAAACGCTGACTCCAGTGCTTTGGC
>JBFHGY010000316.1:0-4600 GCA_041582905.1 Crocinitomicaceae bacterium
ACCTCCTTCTGCGAGAATGACGGCTACATTTGGTTCGTCTTCGGCAGAAAGAATCTGATCTTCCGTAAATCGCTTCTTCGCATATTTTTCGAACGCAAAAAGTTCAACTTCTTCTCCTTTTTTCGTTCCTGCTTTTTTCGCAAGAAGGTCGAGGATTTCGTCTTTGTATTTTGCTCCGTCCATCAATTTGTATTTCACGGCTTCATTCACCGATTTGATGTCGGCATTTTCTGCGAGTTCATCCAAACGACTGGCGTCCATGCTGCGATCTTTCGCGATGTCTTTTCGGATATCAGACCATAAACTGCTCATGTATCGTTCTACTTGAAAGCGAGAAGAGTCACTCATTTTATCCAAGAAGAAAGGTTCAACGGCACTTTTGAAATCGTTTCCGCTTCCACGAATAATTTGCATTTCAACCTCCAATTTATCGAAGGTATTTTTGAAGAAGCTCAATTCTCCTCCTAATCCAAGAAATTCCATATTGGAAGTAGGGAATCCGTAGTTGGTATTAGCAGCTGAAGCAATGTAATACTGTTTCAGGCTGATTAGTTCTCCTGAGTTGTAAGCGATGACAAATTTCCCTGATTTCTCAAAATCGTTGATGGCGTTGCGAATTTCACGCGCTGTGGCGTATCCACAAGATGCTCCTTCCAATTCAAGGAATACACCTTTGATTTTCTTGTCTTTCTTCGCTGTTTCCAATCCGTAAAGGATATCGGCCAGGCCAATGGTTTTATCTACACTGAACGTAGAAGGATTGAACTTAGTTTGACCTTTCTCGGCGATGCGTGCGTCGAGCGTCATGTGAAGTACCGAATTGGATTCAACTTTCATGGGTTCTGCTTCAAAACTGCTCATGATTCCTGAAATAACGATCAACCAAATGATCAACCCAAGAATTGAAACAATGAGTGCTGCCCAGAAGCTAGGCCAGAAAATGCGTCCGAATCGAATTTTTTGTGGAGTTGTAGACATAGAAGTATTTTGAGTCAATTTTACCAAACAAAGATAGAGGAGATGTCTGGCTTTTCAATTTGAATTGGTATGGATGGTTTCGAAATGGGGGGAATGGAGAATGTTCCGTATGAATTGATGTGCGATTGAGTGAACGGTCTGGATTTATTGAAAAAAGTGCGTAACTTGCAAGAACATTCTAAGAACTATAAAATGAAAATAATCTCTACTCTAATTGCCGTAATCGGCTTGAGCTTCTTCTCCGTTGCTCAAAACAAGTACTCAAAAGTCAAAATTTTTACAGATTCACATGGATTGGAGCAATTGGCAGCTCTCGGTGTGGCTGTAGACCACGGCGTTTCGAAGAAAAACACATTTTTCATTAGTGATTTTGCTGATTTTGAAATCGCTATCATGGAATCCAATGGCTTCGAATATGAAATCTTAATTGATGATGTAAAAGCGTATTACGCGGAGCACAGCAAAGATCCTTTTGTATCTCTGAAAAATGCTTCATGTAATCAAGGTACAGGAAGTGGGGGGTACAATCCTCCAGTTCCAGTGAATCATTTCGAGAATAATTCTTACGCAGGATTCTACAAATATCAGGACATGTTAAACGCTTTGGATGATATGGTGGCGCAATATCCAAACCTCATTACTGTGAAAGCGCCAATTTCGAACTTTCAAACGCACGAAGGACGTCCTATCTATCATGTGGTCATTTCGGATAATCCAAATACGGACGAATCAGCAACAGAACCAAACGTACTGTACTCATCGATTCACCACGCGCGTGAGCCGCTTTCTATGACTCAGACAATTTTCTACATGTGGTACTTATTGGAAAATTACGCAACGAATGAAGAAGTTCAGTTCTTGGTAGATAACACGCAAATGTTCTTCGTTCCGTGTATCAATCCAGATGGATACATCGAAAATGAATCGAATGACCCGAGTGGATTTGGAATGCACCGTAAAAACAAGGCGCCTGTTGGATCATCGAATCCAGGTGTAGATTTGAATCGTAATTACTCGTACGGATGGAACACGACAGGTGTTTCTCCAGATCCAAACAGTGATGTATATCCCGGATCAGCTGCTTTCTCAGAACCAGAAACGCAAGCGATGAAGTGGTTGACGGAAACATACGGTTTTCAGTTTGCATCGAATTCACATACCTACGGTGATTTATTGTTATTCCCAGTAGGAACGACTACGGCAGAATTTGCGGATCACCACGATTATTTTCAGGATTACACCAATCACATGGCGATTCATAATGGATATCAAGCTCAAAAAAGTTCGGGATTGTACCCGGCATCCGGAGATTCAGATGATTACATGTATAAGGTAGACATCGGAATTGGAAACAAAGACACTGTTTTTGCGATTACACCAGAGGTTGGTGATGCATTTTGGCCTTCACAAGCGGGAATTGTACCGACGTGTATTGAAATGTTACATCCGAATTTAGTGATGGCACACTTACCACATCAGTACTACATTGCATCCGATGAAGATCCAAGTTCAGTTGCAACGATGACGGGAGATTTCACGCACAGTGTGAAACGTTTGGGGCGTAAAGATGGGACGGTAACTGTTTCGATTGAGCCATTACAAAACATTCAGTCAGTGGGAGCAGGAGTACCGTACACGTTGAACATTAGTCAAACAGCGACAAACACCATTTCGTATGTCTTGGATCCAGCGATTAACTTTGGTGACGAAATCAAATACGTTTTGAATACAGATTACGGAGTATGGATTCACAGAGACACCATCGTGAAAACATTCGGTTCTGCAACTTTGCAGTATTCAGAAGATGCGTCGAGTACAGCAAACTGGACAGGAACTTGGTCGACAACGAATCAGGAATTTGTGTCTCCATCAACAAGCTTTACGGATAGCCCTTCTGGAAACTATGCGAACAGCTCATCGCGCACGTACGAATTTAACCAAGATGTGGATTTAACGAATGCAACGGCTGCTGTGGTTAGTTTCTACGCGAAATGGGAAATTGAGGCAAATTACGATTACGCACAATTCCAAGTGTCGACAGACGGAGGAAATTCGTGGATTGGACAGTGTGGAAATTATACCGTATTAGGAACAAGTGCAAACGGAAGTGTTCAACCTGATAACAAACCAGTATACGAAGGTTTCCAAACGGATTGGGTTTTGGAAGAAATCAACCTAAGCGATTACCTTGGGCAAACCATTCGTCTTCGTTTCATTTTGGAAGCAGATGGTGGTGTGCGAGAAGATGGTTTCTACTTCGACGATTTCCAAGTGAGCTTTAACGAAGGAGGAGGTTCAGGTTCAGGATTGGACGAGCATGCTTTTGATGTAAAGACGATTCCAAACCCAGCAAATCAACAAGCGTACATCAGTTTCTCGAAAGTTGTAGCGGATGGAGCGATGAAAATTTACAACCAAAGCGGACGATTGATTCACCAACGTGCAATCACGGAGCAAACGAATAAGTTAACGGTAAACACAGCTGAGTTCGCTCAAGGAGTTTACATGGTGTTTGTAGAAGAAAACGGTGTAGCAGTGAAGCCAGTGAAATTGGTGGTAGTGCATTAAACACTATTGAAAATAGAAATGGAAAAGGTCGCAGCGATGCGGCCTTTTTTGTTTTTAGTATGTTGCGAAGCCAAAATAGTATCGCTCGAACGTGCATTTTTTATGAAAAGACAAGAACAAATTGAAATCCGCGAATGTGAGAGAAAGCACGAAGCGAAAGCGGGAATCCCGTTCTTAATTGTTCAAATGTCATACTTCGACACTTCGAGATCCTCAGTGTACTCAGTATTCTCGGTTTTGGTGATGCGAAAAAAAGTGGAAATCATTCCTCAAAAATATAATCAATGCTCAATGGAACTTTCGCAGCAGCAATTCGATTCAACTCTTCTATAGTGAACTCCATACTGCCTTGTTTTCCAAACCAGATGATGTGTAATATAATCTCGGTCGCACCTGCATTTTTGAACGCGACTTTATTTTTAATAATTAAGTTGGCTAACCAAACAACTTGATTACTCTCGATGTAATCGGGAACAAGAATACGACACGCACCATACGGCCTAGGTTCACCTTTGTATCGTCCTGATTTTCCAATTTCTCCAGGTTCGTTACTATCTGCGAGAGCAATATTGGGTATAGATTTCAGTTTGGAAGGAGAGAAACTTTCTCCCCAAAGATCGATTTGTGGTCGTCTCATTGTCGGTACTTATTGGAGGATTTCTACTGATTTGCAAGAGAATTCAATTTCAAAGCTAGGTTTTCCTATGCCAAATAAACACATCATTGTTCCATGAAGTAATCCGTCTTTCAGGTAATAATCGAAAGAATATATTTCAGCATCAGAAAAATCTTCAACTGTAATTGCTTGTGGATGCATCTTTTCAATTTCCCCGAAGATTAGTTTCTTTTCGATATAGCCTTCAATCTCCTCATCGAATTCAGAAACATCAACACTGAGTGTTGAAGCTGGATCTCCCTCAATAATCATATTATTTAAAGGGAGATCATGAAAGATAATAAGTTCAAGACCAATAAAGTCAATTTTCATACAACGTTTATTTTTTCGTGAGCGTTGTTGATACAACTCCATCTTGTGCTGGTCGTGCTCGTTCAA
>JBFHGY010000317.1:0-4582 GCA_041582905.1 Crocinitomicaceae bacterium
TCAATGCTTCCAAAAAATCGATGATATCCTCTTTCTCCTGATCCGTTAACTTCAGCGAGTCACTTGGCAAAGTTTGATACGGCACATCCAAGCCTAAACCAATTCCTCCACCCGCATCGTAAAAATCAATGACTTCCTCAAAGGTTTCGAAAGATCCATTGTGCATGTAGGGTCCTGTTAAAGCGACATTTCTCAAAGTCGGTGTTTTTATGGAACGCACATAAAACGGTGCTTTTTCCATAATGATATTGTTCGCGTAGCGTCCAGGATCGTTGTCGAGTTCATACGGCTCTTTGAACAATTTAGGAACTCCCAACACCTCGGTTTCTGTTTCATCGTAAAATGGAGGGACAACGCCCGCAAAGGTCGGTGCAAAGTGACAAGTCGCACAGGCAGCTTTCCCTTGGAACAAATTATATCCTCTTTTCACAGACTCACTAATCGTATTAGTTTCTCCGCGAACGTACTTATCAAAATCAGAATTGAACGAGCGCAAAGAGCTAACATACCGAGACATAGCATTTGTTACAAATTGCTTAGAAATCTTCCGAGATCCATATACCTCTTTGAACAAAGCTTGGTATTCCTCCGATTGATTCAGTTTGGCGATCATCTCATCGTAATCAGTGGCAAACTCGTCAGGATTGTACACAACGTGATCCATTTGAAGTGATAAACGATCCGTGCGGACATCATGAAAGTAACGCGTTGCATACACGGCATTGATAAGCGTCGGTGAATTTCTCATCCCTGAGGCTCCCGAATTCGTTCTACTTGTAGGAAGTCCATCCGAAAATGCCTTTTGTGGATCATGACAACTCGCACAAGCCATTTTTCCATCTCCAGAAAGAAGCGGATCAAAGAATAATTTTCGTCCTAGATTGATGTTTTTCTGAGATTCATCTCCTTCAGCAAACTCGCCGAAGGTATAAGCGTTTAGGAAATTTTCTGCAAACAAATTATCCGATTCGTAGTTGATGTGTTTGGGCAGATTACTTCGTAACGAAGGAAGCTCAATATTCAATTCTTTTTGCAGCATTAAAGTCGATTTCCACAAAGGATTGATGACGTTTTTTAAGAAGGAAAGATGATCGAATGAATCGAAATCTTCTCGCTCGAGTTGTTGAATACCTGCATCGAAAATGGCGAATAGTTCCGAAGAGTTGACTTCATTCGTAAACTCTAGGTAGTTGCTCATAACCGCTTTCATTCCTTCTAAAATTTGGATCGATTCTCGATTTACTTTGTCCGAATTCGCAGGAGCGTCGAAACCTGTTACATTAAGCGTGTTCAATCGAATCAATCCGAAACGCACCGACTCAAATACATCTGCATCATAGAGCTGACGACCTTTGAGGGATTGCTCGAATTGCTTCATTGAAAAATGGAACTTTTTGAATAAATCCATCAATTCCTTGCGATCAAAATTATCCGTGTACACGACTTCTTCAATGCGTTGTAATCCTTGCGGCTCAATAATGCTTAAATCGGGAACCTTCTGCATCACTTTGGGCAGAGGCGCGCCATTTAGGCATTGATTAAACAATTGTGGATCGGTATGCGCAATCAAAAACTCCATCTTTTTAAATTCAAGACGAAGCTGAAGAAATTCGGCTACAACGGTGGCACGTGACGCTTGTTCGATGCTTTTTTCAAATGCATCACACGATTGAATGAACGAAGAAATATCTTTCTCAAATTGTTCCTGAATTCCCACGGAAGGGAGCTCCTTAACGGTTGCTTCTGACGCGTCATTCCAGGAGAGAAGCGCTAAACACGCAAAATACACTCCAATATGAGCGGCAACTATGAGGGCTATTTTTTTCATATCTATTAAAACCTTAAAATTTAAAAAGTCACCCGCATGCGTATGCGGGTGACAATGTAGTTAGGTTGAATAGTGGGTGATTGTTATTATTGAATAATCAATTTTTTGGTCAATCCAGCAGCGTTCTTGATGTAGTACGTTCCTGGTTCCATTCCCATGATATCCATTGATTTCGTATTGCGTTCAACTCGAACGATCTTACCGTATGTATCATACAAAGCAACATCCATTCTTTCGTTGAAGTAAACGATACGAGAAGTTGGGTTTGGATATACTGTGAACACCTCATCTTGGGCCAATTCATCAACAGATGATGTTCCCAATTGATCCCATCCTGTCAAGGCAATCGTAATTGAATTGTTGTATGGGAAAGGGTTTGAACTACTTGGGTGCTGTGAGTTGAACAATAGTGTTTTTCCATCTGGTGTAGCACGAACTCCCGTTACTTCAGCTCCTAATGGAACTTGTGCAATACGCACCAAGTCATTCAATTGTGGATTCACGATGTCCATATCCAAGATGAACAATTCACATGAACGGTTAGAAATACCTGCTGGCATTCTTCCGTTTGATGTTCCGTTCAAGTCTTCACAAATCACCATGTATGTTTTCTGACCTACGGTCATGAATGTCAATCCATCAGGATTTGAAAGTTGAACATCTGGATAATCCGAAACAGATACGTTTGGTGTCGTATTGAATTCTGGTCCTGCTTCCAATGCTGTTGTGAAATCATCCGCTGTTACATCAAACTTCAATACACGTCCGTAGTAATCTACATACTCTCCAGCATCTGGTGTTGTTCCTTGAGCTGTTGCGCGTGCTTCGTGGTGTGTTGCGAAAACTCCTCCACGAGCTACTTCATCTCTCCATCTTGATCCTGGATTGTCTCTTCCTGTTTCGGTCAAGTAAACATTTCCATCTTGTTCGTTGTACGCTACCCATTCCAAACGGTTGTACATTGTTGCACCAGCATTGATCGCTTCTTCCTGAACAGTTAACATTTTGCCCATTGAAGAATTGTCCAATTCGATCCATTTCTCACCATCAAATCCGTTGATGTTGTACACAGAAATTGAACCTCCGTACGAACCGTTTGCTTCATTAGTTGACAACAAGAATGGTTTTCCATTTGGACTATCTGTCGCTGAAACAGCAACCAATCCTTCTGGACTTTCATCCACTCCATTTTTATTGAAGTAATTCACATAGAATGCATTTTGAGGATCCGTAATATCGTATACCATTACTCCTGCGGCTCTTTCCAATCCGATGTAAGCAAATGTGCGTCCTCCTACTTCCATAGTAGTGATTGATTCTGGCTCAGAACCTTTATCATCATCACGGTTATCCGCATAGTTGTTTGAGAAATTGGCTGCCAAAACAGATCCAAATTCATTTCCACTATCAAACACTAAGTTTCCACTCAAATCCCAGATCGAGAATGAACGACCACCATAAGAGTACAACTCATCAAAATCTCCATCATTATCGATGTCTCCGTTTGCAGTTGTAATTTTCAATCGTCCTAACATGTCATCCGCTTGAATAGCTGCCGCGTTCGGGAAAGCTGTAGGATCCAATACTACGTCAGCCACTCGTGCTTCTTCCGAATATGCTGAGTAATCGCGTGAATCTCCTTCGTTCGCTGTCAACAAATACTCTGTTCCTCCGATTTCAACCACAGTAATTGCGTCTGGTTGGTACATTCCGTACAAGTTATCCCATTGTTGGAAGTTACCGATCGCGTTATCATCATCTGACGCATCAATTGCGTTTTGAGCCAAACTGTAATCTTTGTATCCCAATCCGATGATATCCGTAATGGTTGCTGTCGCGATATCCAACACGGCAATGGCGTTGTTTTCTTGAAGCGCGATATATGCTTTGGTTGATGCTGCATTTACCGTTACAAACTCTGGTTCCAAGTCCTGCGCTACGTTTGTGGTACCATTTCCGAAGATGCGGACGTTATTCAACATTCCCACTGTAAATGATCCGAATCCTGCTGTTTGAACAGTTGCCGATGCAGCTCCTCCTGAAACATCAATAATCGAAACTGATCCTTCTGGATCTACTGTATAATCATCACTTGGTTCTCCTTCGTTGGCAACGATTACTTTTGTTCCATCAGGAGTAAATGTCAACATATCAGGAAGTGCCCCAACTGTTACCGTATTCACGATTGTGTGGTTTACATTCTCGATGAAAACAACTTGTCCATCATTTTGCTCCACAGCAGCAGGAATAGAAACTGCAATGATTCCATTCTTTACAGCTACTGATGTTGGTGTTCCATAAGCACTTAAATCGATGAATGTCAAGCTATCCAATCCGTTCGCTGTCAATTGCGCTACGTAGATTCCTCCATTACCACTTGTTGAGTAAATACGCTCAGTTGACGCATCGTAGGCTGAAATTTCAGAGTATGTATCTTCTAGCGAGTAACGGTGCGACAATCGCATGTGCTGATCATCTTCGCGGTAAGCGTAGAAGGTTCCTTGTGTGAAATCGCCTGGTGTATCCGCGATAAACTTTGTGAAGATCGCTGGTGTGTTATCTGCTCCAAGGTAAACTGTTTGGTTGTCTGGCATGATGACACCACCTTCAAAAGGTTGACGTCCCCAGTTGTATTGTTTCCGAATGGCAACCGCTTCTTTTGGATCGATTTCCACCATCCAGTTGAAGTTCTCGTATTTCTTGATTGTTTCTCCATCTGCCATAGCGATTCCAGAACCTGAAATAGTTACGTCA